>CAZXRT010000089.1:0-7680 GCA_964642535.1 uncultured Methanospirillum sp. | reverse complement strand
ACAGAAATCTGTATGATACCTATATCTGAGATATTATATAAAAGATAGTATGTGAAACCGCAAGGGGAGAGCAATCAGAGATCATAAGGAGCAGAAGCGGGCAGGAGCAGATGAGCACCGTGGAGAGGGGGAGGAGAACCAATCTGATCCTGCCACTTCACCGGTGCAGGGGTCCCCCGTAGATTGTTATCCCATCAACACGCAGCAGAGCCAGAAGAGAATCTTCCGGCATGGATGATTAGTTATTTTTCCAGGCCGACTTTCCCGGGAAGATCGGGATCCAGGTCTGTCGCCTTTCTCATGTTCTCTGCATACCCGGCATAATCACCGATGGATCTCTGGACCATTCCCAGGTTGTACCATCCCCACTGGTTAGACGGATCGATCCTGACTGACTCACGAAACGACTGCTGTGCTTCAGCATACCGGGAGAGGGTCTGCTGAGCCGTTCCAAGATGGTAATATGCCCATGAATTGTTTGCATCTGCCCGGATTGCCGATTCATACATCATGATCGCACGGTCAGGAAGTCCCCGCTCCTGAAGATGGTTCCCGCGGAAGATCCATGCCCAGCTGTTGGTGGGATCTGCATCGGTCGCGTTGGTAAAGGCATCATAGGAGACGGTGATCCAGTTCATCTCCTTCATCGTCTTCCCCAGGTTCAGCCATGCCCATGTGTTATTGGGATCAGCCATAGTGGCGTTCTGAAAGGCTGCCATCGCCTCGGGATACCGGCTCTGGTTCATATACTCCACTCCCTGGTCATACCAGGAGGGAGTCTGATCAGCGATAGCCGTCAGTGGGAGAGGAACCATACAGAGTAGAAGAAGGAGGGGGATCATTCGCATGTTATCGTATTCTGAAGTGTAAGGATATCAGGGCTTTGGTCATATGACGGTTGAGACTTGGAAAAAAGATACAGGAGGTACATCTTCCCCGTCATGCTAAGATTAATTCACCGTTATCCACTGGGTTCGGGTACAAGTACACGGATTGTTATTCTTCTTAACAGTCAGAGTGATCAGATAGGTTCCAGCAGCAGGAAATGTATGATCCACCAGTTCACCGCTTGCAGATCCCCCATCACCAAAGAGCCAGGCTCGTAGATTTGGCTGAGGCGAAGAGGCATCCTTGAATCGTACCTTATGAACTCCCAACACTTGTGTGGTGAAGGCCACGGTGAACGATTGACCAGGAGCACAGTTGACACACCCCTCATTCGGGGTTGGAAAAGGGGTCGGACTCGGGGTTGGAGTCACAGTAGTCGGGACCGGAGTCGGACTCGGGGTTGGAGTCACAGTTGTCGGAACAGGGGTCGGACTCGGAGTTGGTGTCACAGTAGTCGGAACGGGAGTCGGACTCGGGGTTGGAGTCACAGTTGTCGGAACAGGGGTCGGACTCGGGGTTGGAGTCACAGTTGTCGGAACAGGGGTCGGACTTGGGGTTGGACTGATAGCGGGCGTGGTCATTCCTGCCTGAGGGGTTGCAACAAGTTGGTGATGAGTATTATCAACAACCCGGATACTGACAGGGCCAGGATTATACGAGATGGCTGAGGAGATTTGTGAACGATTATCGGTGAACAAAAACCCGGTTGCATTTCTGAAGAAATACAGATGATCACCCGGAGACCAGGTAGAATCTGAAAGGAGTGCGGGATCCGTCATGACCGGGAAGACCTGACCCTCTGTTTCTACCATGAAAAGCACCTCATAGCGGGGATTTTGAGTCATGCCTGCATACTCCATTACATCACCATTCCGATGAATTAATGATAGGACCCACACCCCATCACTCGAATTGACCAGTTGAGCATCAGTCACAACATATGCGGTTTTTTCCACGGGAAAAATCAGACCATAGATGATAACATACATAACACCAGAAAGAGCGACAACAAGGAAAACCATGAGGATGACTCCGACAACAGCGCTGACTGCATCATCATCCATTCTTTGAGGAATCTTGTGGTCAGATACGTGATCCATAATTCACACCTGAAGAGGAATCATGATCAGTGGTGTTGTTCGGGGTCAGGCATGTCTGATTGCTGATGTTCTGATGAAATCGCACATTTCGTGCAAAATGTGCGGATATTACTTCTGAACCGGCAGGTACAGATCTGATCTGAATAGTCCCGGGATAACCTCTGACAGTAAAAGATCATCCCTATGAAGATGATTGAAACGATACACAACGCGATTGCGGCAACGAGAAAATTTCTTGAATTCAGAGAGAAGTAATACCCACAGATATAGAGAATCGAGGAGACCATCAAACCAATACAGATACCCGTATACAGGCAGTAATTCATCCCCAGACGGATGGACAATTTTTTCAGAAGCATATTCATCAGTATTTTGTTTGTACTGGATTGATGAGGGATAAAAGTATGGTGAACAGAGAGGAAAGACCCACCTCTGTCTTTGCATGCCGATAACAATCCTTTTGCAGGATACCTGGCAGGGAAAAAAGGAGGGTTTCTTTATCAGTTCTTTTTCCCGGGAAGGCATGCAATCACGACGGCACATGCAAGGATTGCCAGAACCATCGTAAACCCGGGAGTTGATGAAGCCGGCTCTCCGGTCTGAGGAATCTCTCTCTCCAGTACCGCTGAAACCGTAGTCTTCTCCCCGGGTCTGATGACGACATCTCCGGTCCATTCCTGATACCCGTCCATCTGAAGAATCACCTTATGTCCTGATGCAATAACCCGGTCATGGGAGTACGGGGTGACTCCTGCATAGGTAGTATCCAGGTACATCTTCACATTCGGGGGATTGGAAGTGATTTCAAGGCTCCCATAGATGCTTTCCGGACTGATCTCCAGGACTGCTGTTTCATTCACAAATACTTCTACTTCATACTGTTCCTGGGGGATTCCATCTCCCCGGAGTACCTGTACCTGTCGGGTTCCTCCCCTGACAGCAGGGATTACAAGAACCCCTGATGACGGGATTAATCCGGCGGATTGATTCTCTATCCAGATCTCAACCCCGGAACTACCATTTATCTGGACAATACCCACCTCTCCAGGCCCGGCTTCAGGGGCTTTCAGGTAGGCTAAACCTGATACAGCGGACACTGATGCTATGAGCAGGATTGAGATCATAACATATGAAAAACCAAATTTTTGCAATTTTTTCACCATTTCCTCATCATCGTAAATCCTTTTTAAAAAAAAGAAGATCACCGGAAGAGCCGGTATGAGGATGCATTCCCATCAAAGTAGATCTGGCTGGGCTGCACGTTGATATCCATGAACCGGTCTTTTGGCATCAGGTCTGATACCTCGAGATTGCGAGTGGTTGGTACTGATACCGGTACTCCGTCCCAGACAAAATTCACCCATGCTGCACTGTCTCTCGTGGTCGTAATCTTCAGTGATGAATGGAAATTATCATATTCAGGGACATGAATGCCAGTGCAGACACCCTGCTGCACATTCGCACCATTCACTGCGAGCTGGACATTCGTGCAATTAAATGCCGAGATACCTCCGGCCACCAGAATTCTGGCCTCATACTGGCTGGAAAGAAGGGTGAGCCTGACATTATCACCATCCAGCAGGTCATGAGTCACTCCCCCGACTGTCACCGATCCTGATCCTGACATGAGCCAGCTGACTGAACCCCCGGATACGAGCGATCCGGTCCTTGACGTATACAGATTCGCAGTATGCCAGTAGTTCGTCACCGTGACATTCTGCTGGTATGACGAGGGGTTATTATCAATATCCCTGATGGTAAGGGTAACCGGGAAGATGCCGGTCTGGTTGAAGATGTGAATCGGATTCTTCTTGTCAATCGTGGAACCGGTCACATTCGCACTGCCATCTCCAAAGTTCCAGTCCCAGGAGCCGGGCCCGCCGGTTGAGAGATCGGTGAAGGCTACCTCAAGCGGAGACGGGCCGGAGGTCGGATCTGCGGTGAAGTTCGCCTGAATCGGATACCTGCTCCTGATTGTAACATACTGGACTGGTGAGTCTACTGTCTTGCCCCGGAGCCGTCCGACATCATACCGCGGGGTAGCCCTGATCACGACCGGAACCACCTTGCCTGCCATTGATTCAGAATCAAAGACCGCAGTTGAGTTATTCCATCCCCCGTCCCAGATCATGTTCCCGTTCGTCCATGTCATCGGGACAACCAGTTCTCCGACCGATGCATTCCCAAGAACCACGGAGACATTGGCGGGATCATAGTTGTGTCCCTTCACATGGGCGTTGACAGTGATGTAACCCGGGGTCGGTGAGTTCTGAGTAAGGTTGATGATGGATGGGACGAGCGGCTGGAAATCAACCGATACATTCCGGTATCCCCGAATCACAGCATTTGATGGACCTTTGAACGAGGATTCTGTTGTAAACAGAACATTCTGACCCTCATAGAGCCGGTTATCCCAGTCCATCGTGAAGTACGCCCACGAACTGTTCCACCGCAATACCTGTACCTCAGGTGTTTTCAATGTGGTATTAATACCCGTCCCGGTCCCGGTAACATGGCAGGCAAATGGGAACTGCCCATCCTTAAACGCACCATAATGCTGGTCATATGGAATGACCTGGTTCTCAAAGGGGGGATCGATCACTGTTTGTGGATCATTGTTTTCACTCATATGCACATCGAGGAGGTCTCCATAATACGTCGTATTATCCGGAACAGAGAACGTTTTCCCAATATACGTCACCCCATTATAGACCCATCGCTCAATCCATAGGGAGTGGGAGATAGTGACGGTTGTTTGTGTATTACTGTTAACAGTAATGATGTATGCCGAATAGGGAGTTGGAGTCAGGCTGAAGGAGGAGTTACCCCAACAGCCATATGGAGGTACCTGGAAGACTTTGTCTCCATTACGATAAATCCACTCATTGTACTTGATCTGTATCTCTTCAGGATGATACGAAGTTGAAAAACCCCAGTACCGTGGCCAGGTATCAGCAATCGTGAAAAAACCTAGAGGACGGGGTCGGTTATACCCCGGTGGGAGTTGCATCGATGAGACATGCCAGTCCACGTTTCCAAAATCAACCCTGAAATTCCGGTCATTGAAGATCAGGATTGTTCCAGTCGACGGATTTTTGTCAGGCCCGTCACGGGTTACCCCGTACGAGGTGGTGACATTCCAGATCGCAGGAAGATTCTCTGTGACCCTGAATATCCCATAGGTCAGGTTATTCATCGGGAACTCATACCATCCGGACGCATTTGTCCTCGTTGTTGCCCTCGTTGTCCAGATACCATTGACACGCTCCTCAAGGGCGACATTCCAGTTGGCCAGATCCCATTCTCCGGCATTCTGGACACCGTTAACATTCAGGTCGTCCCAGATATGCCCGTACACATACGCCGGGCTGGTCACATTGACAGTCCTGACCATCGTGAACAGGTTCCCACACTTGTTCTGCAGCTGTTCGGTGATGTAGTAGGTACCCCAGTTTTCATAGGTATGGTTCGGAGGGATCCTGCTGGCCGGATCAGCGGTATAATAATACTCCCCGTCACCGAAGAACCATCTCCACGAGATAATATCTGATAGGTTTGTGGAATTTTCCGTGAAACTGACCTCGAGCGGAGCTTCACCGGTATGCGGGGTTACCGTGAAGAGCGGCGTCAGGTTCGGGCAGTAGGGGTAGAGGATCTTCAGGTTCTGACCCTGTTTGCCACAGTAATTCTTCGCGGTGATGATGACATTGAAGATCGTATCTTCCCTGCCAAGACCATAGGTGTGGGTAACATTCTGACCCGTTCCGGTAGACCCGTCACCAAACAGCCAGTTCCACTCGATGATATCCTCATCATTGAGCGGTGGATCCACGTACGCGGTAAACTGAACGGTTTTGGTCTCTTCGTCAAGATATGTGTATCCGAAGTCCACCGAGACGTTCGGACACTCAACGTCCACGTACCCGCTCTTGACACCGGCATTGCCACACTCTCCCGTCGCTATCAGGGTGACCACATAGTGTCCCGAGAGGTTGTAGGTATGATTCACATCTCCTGAATTGACAGAACCACTCCGAATCAGCTCTTCGTAAGTCCCGTCGCCAAAGTCCCAGTGCCACCGGGTGACATTGCCGGTCGTATAATCTATGAACGGCACTTCAAGCGGGGCAGAACCATTGACCTGAAGCGGTGTGAAGTTCGCAATGATGTCCGGACACGGAGTTCCGGAGACGAGTTTCTGCACAGTATCCTGTGAACCACACTCGTTCTGGATCGTCAGGGTTACCAGGTATGCAGCAAGTGACGGGAACTTATGGGTGATCTGCCCGAGGTTTGCCTGCCACTGGGACAGGTTCCAGATCGTGGTGTTACCGTCGCCAAAGTCCCATGTCCACTGGGTCAGATTGCTGCCATGACCCTGCGATACGTCAGTAAACCGGACAGTCATGTTGTTGGTGGTCCAGTTTGCAGACAGGTACTGGTACCCGAAGTCTGCTGTCACATTGGTGCAGTTGACATCAGTGATGAGATGTGATGTCCAGTCCTGGGATCCGCATTCGTTCTCGATCTCAAGGACCGCTGTGTACGAACCGACATCCGGATACTTATGAACGATCTGTCCACCGGCCACCTGCCTTGCAGCACGGTCCCAGACTGTCTTGTTGCTTCCGTCACCAAAGGTCCAGGTCCACTTCGTAATGTTCGAATACCCATAATCCTCGGAGGTGTCGGTAAAGAGGACGGTCAGGTTCTTCTCTTCCCTGTCAAAGGCAAGGTACCGGTAATCATACCGGGCCGTGACAGCTGGACAGCTGAGGTTAACCACCCCGGTTTTAGTCGAACTGCCACATTCGCTTGACGCTGTCAGGGTGACAGTGTATCTTCCGCTCCTGTTGAAGAGATGGACAGGGTTCTGTTCATTGGAAGAATACCCATCGCCAAAGTCCCAGTTCCATCCGGTGACAGTCCCCGATGAAGTCGTGGAGTTGTCAGAGAACGGAACACTCAGCGGGGCGGTCCCGTTCACGGAGAGCGGAGTGAAATTGGCAACGATATCACACGGAGTTGCGTTGTAGATCAGCTTCGTTGTCTCATTCTGACTTCCACATCCGTTCCTGACCGTGAGTTTCGCGGTGTACGGAGCGATCTCGGGGTATGTCCAGCTGATCTTGTGAGAAGCCTCATACCACTGTGTCCAGTTCCAGATCGTATAGTTGCCGTCGCCAAAGTCCCATCTCCAGTACGAGATGTTCGAGGCATCAGGTGGACTGACCGGTGAGACATTATACGAGGTATCGGTGAAATCGACCCTCAGGGTGTTTGTTGCTTTGTTGATGAACGGTGTGAACGTGAAACCGGCAGTGACATCACGACAGTTCACAATTACGGTCCCCTGACGGACATCGGTCTTCCCGCATTCATTGGAGGCAACCAGCGTTACCGTGTACTTACCGGGACGTGAGTACTGATGGGATTCCGGATTTGTCAGAGTTGTCCTTTCAACGGATGTCCCATCACCAAAGTCCCAGTTCCACCGGGTTGCGTTGGCAGGATTCGTTATCGTGAAGGCCACGGAAAGGTTTGCGAATCCTTCTGAGAGAGTTGGAACGAACCGTGCATCAACCGGGTTACAGACCGTATCGGTATAGACCAGTTTATGAATGGAATCCCAGCATTCATCTGTCTCGTTATATATTGACAGAACCACCGTGTACGGGGCAACCATGGCATA
>CAZXRT010000088.1:0-7701 GCA_964642535.1 uncultured Methanospirillum sp. | reverse complement strand
ATTGTTCTCCTGCGGGTATGCCAGGTTGTAATAGGTAATGGGGATTTCGGGATTTTTCTTCCCTAATGACCGGAGATAGTCAAGAGCCTGCTGGCACGACTGGCAATCATAATCATAGTAAAACCTGATCGGGTCAGGAGAATCATTTCCGGTTGTGTCAAACCTTTCCTCCCCGATCTGATCCGGCATGAGAGCCAAGCCATCAGGGAGGAGCAGTGCAGCAGATACCGGCACAACGGTACAGAAGAGGAGCAGAATCGTAGCACTGGCTGTGACCAGCATCAGGAAGCATGTTGATGTGTTCATAGATGACAGGATGATTGATTCACGGGTTTCAGGCCGGGATTGCAGCCAGGGTATCGCAGCTCCGGAGATGCAGAATCCCTTGTCTTCTCAATTAAGACAGCTGCGAGGAGATACGGGATACAGACATCCCGGGTGATTTTCGGGCGGCTCCATCATTCCTCATGTAGCCCGAAAAGGGGGGGGTCAGACCTGAAACCCTGACTGGTATCCAAGTGACTTCTGGAAGTTCTTAATGCCTCCCATTACCGTTGTACTGTCTTTCCATGAGTTTTCGGAAGCGGTCCGGTTCCATGTTGCCGAATCAGCTGAGTCGCCCCAGTCTCTCGCTTCCATGATACTTCCGGCAAATTCGGTCTTCACCGTCCCTTCTGCATATCCGATTCCTGAGCTGGCATCAGGTGTGACAGCAATCCGGTAATTGAGTCCGGCCGGAACACCTGAGTCTGCCGCTACCGCCCGGATCTGTCCTCTTGATGAGACCTGGGCACTGTTCACGTTGATGAGTGAACTCTTGGCACTGACGATATTGCAGAATGCAGGAAGTCCTCCGCCACCCTGTGAGAATACACATCTGATTCCATCAGGGGCAGTCCAGTTACCGGCCGTGGATAAGACATACGATTCATCTCCGACCAGGTGTGATCCTTCAACACTGTTATACGTCATGACTTTCTCGGCTTCAAGATTATATCCGCCTGAAGGCTTGTTTGACGAGTCAAAGTCCACATTCTTGTTCAGTTTCAACTCTCCGCCGTTGGTCATGATCGAATCATGGTAACTTACCGATGCAACCGCCTGGCCGGGCCCGAGTATTCCGGACGGAATCGATCCAGGAGAGCCAATCGTCCAGGAGAAACTTGTGCTGTCCCGCACCATACCCACAACGTCGATCACGGTGCTGATCGAGATACGCTGGTTTTCAGGAGTCTGGTTCGGAAGCCTGTCTGCAGCAGCACCCCCGGCGACGATACACAGGGCAAAGGTCACCATTGCTATAACTAAGAGAAATCTCATTCTATTCCCACCCACCAGAAGAATTCAGCTTGAGAGAATCTGTGAGAAATAGTTAAATAGTTTCTTTACACCTGCCCCTGTATACAGAAGTGCCACAGGGAAAAACTAGCACCTGATGGCGTTATCCGGGTTTTACCGCCATCCCTTTTCCGGATACGGGGAACCCGGCCTGATAGAAGATGTATGCACCAGGAAAAAGTACTGCTGACTAAAATCGATTTTTATTCCTTCTTTTCACCAAATTCTTTTTACGCTCCAGAATTATCCGAAAATTAGACCGGTGAGGAGTTATTACCTCAAATTTTCTGGTTTGAATTTATATTTCTGCGATTATAGTAATCAGATGCAAAAGAACATATATACAAGCACTGTGCATGAATTATATGTCACATGAGTTCCAGGATACAGATGTGACACTTCCACAGCGGTCTTGATAGAATTTCTTCCTATGGCTGGTACCCGGATGGATATACTCCACCATTTTTTTTACCGGTTCAGCAGGTGCCTCCTGAATATCTGTCACTTTGGTCTGATCCATGATCTATTGAAACATCCTCCCAATCCATGGGCGGAAAAAACCGGGATACAAGGGCGGATAATAAAATTATGCTAAATGGAATGATTTGTCTGCTTTTCATTCTGCTTTCCGTTCTCTCCATCAGACAATCCCTGACAGGAAGACCTCCCTCATCCTTTATCCCGATCATTGAACATTCACTCAGGTTCCCTGACCCTGTTCTTCACTGTGACCACGATACATCCCTTCCCGCCCCGGTAGAACAGTACCTGAATCTCTCCCGGATTCATGACAGGGATCAACCCGATTATGCAAGGATTGCAGTGTCAGGGTTTGAGAAGTCTCACCCGGATTCCGGTTCCTGCCCGGTCAGGGGGATTCATTATTACTCCCTCGGAAAGCCCGGGTTTTTTCAGACCTCCTGGGTCCGGAGCGGCCGGCTGACCTGGATTCGTTCAATCAGGACGTTTTCAGGGAGTCAGGGAACCCTGAAGATGCAGGTCTTTTCTGTCCTACCAGTCTTGTCAGTTTCCGGGATGGCGATGAGCCGGCTTGCATTGATCCGGTATTTTTGTCAGGCTGTCTGGTACCCCTGGATCCTTCTTCCATCTTCTTTTCTCAGATGGGAACCGGAAAACTCTCTGAAGGCACGTATGGTTGTTTCCTACCATCAGAGGCCCGTGTCCTTCAATGTTACGTTCACCAGGGAAGGGCTCATTTCCAGTATCTCCTCGCATGAAGAGGAGAGTAATGATGATATCCTCTCTTCGTATGACGTCCAGGTTGCGTATAAACGGTATATTTCTTTGAATGGACTGACAATTCCTGCAGAACTGGAAGTTCGATGGTCATTGCATCACGGGCCCGCTGCCACGGAGTGCCTCAGAGTGACCTGTTGCGGGTATCATACCCATTCATCAGAAAAACCGAATCACGGATACCCAAAATCCTGCAGATAATGCCCCCCGATCACGCATAGTAGCCATCAAAACCATGAACCCCCCCGGGTGAAGGAGGAGATGAGTTGAATCTTTGTATCCTGCATGTCTGTCAGTTACATGATGATCCGGGTGATCACACCGTGTATCTTTTCCGGGGGAAGAGAATAAAACTGGACAAAAGGAGGTGAGGCTTTTTTCAGCAGGCCAAACAGCCCCCAGATCACATTGTCACTGATAATATTCTCCATCCCGTAAAAGATTGTCTTCTCATCAATTCCATGCTGGCGCAGGAGAGATTCGATATCCAGGATCTCCATATATCCGGTTTCTATCAGGAAAGCGGACATCCCGGATGCTACATCCTGGCGATATATGGTCTTGACCCCGAAGGGATGATTCACGATCCTGACTGATACAAGAATGTTATGCTCATAGAGTATCTCGTTTTGAAAGAAAATTTGTGCAATATATGAAGATATACGGTCAATATCTGAAGTAAAATACAGGGCACTTCCCGCAATCCGGGATCGGGAGTGATAATACTCCTCGTAGCGGGGGATAAACCGATCAATCGGGATTGGCTGTATTTTCTGCCTCAGTTTTTCCTGCCCGAGCAGGAAGATGATGATGATGATGAACGGAACGAGAGCGAGGATAAAGGACCAGTATGCTCCATGAGGGAGCTTGGTCAGGGATGCGGTAAAGAACGCAAGATCGACTCCTATCAGTGCAAGTGCAACGAGTGATTTGAGCGGTTTTCTCAGAAGAATAAATATCATGAGAAGCATGAAGGCTGATATGGTCATATCCCCGGCAACAGCGAGACCATATGCAGCGGCAAGATGCTCTGATGATCCAAACGTGACCATCACAATAAGGACAGCACAGAGCAGGGCCCAGTTCACTGAATCAATATAAATCTGGGACCTGAGATCAGATGAGGTAAAGGAGATCTTCATCTTGGGCAGCAGGCGGGTTGTCATCGCCTGATATACAATAGAGAACATTCCGCTGATCATTGCCTGGGAAGCGATGATTGTTGCCACGATACTCAGCACAAGAAAAGGAATATAAAGCAGACCAAGCTGGGCCGAGACCATATGAAACAGTACCGTTCCCACAGTGCCATTCTGCAGGATGAAAGCGCCCTGTCCCAGGTAATTGAGCATGAGAGCAGGAAAAACAATGTACCATCCCCTGACAATCGGTTCACGACCGAGGTGCCCCATATCTGCATAGAGGGCTTCTCCCCCGGTTACACACAGGACAACTGCAGAAAGGATGAGAAATGCTTCAAATCCGTTATGCAGAAAAAATAAAATTGCATAATGCGGGCTGAGTGAAAGAAGAACATGGGGTGCTCCGGCGATGGCGACAAGGCCGGTCAGTGCAAGCATGGAAAACCAGACCAGCATAACCGGCCCGAAAGCCCATGAAACCCGTTCTGTCCCCTTTTTCTGGATGGAAAAGAGACATATGGCAATGACTGCTGCGATGAGTAGCAGAAATACCTGATTCAGGGTTTCACATCCCGGAATCAGAAGAATTCCCTCCACCGCGGACAATATGCTGATGGCAGGAGTGATCACCCCGTCACCGATGAACAGGCAGACACCAACGATTGTCAGCATGGAGATCACCGGGACCATAGGACCGGATTTGAGAAGGGAAAGAAGGATTCCTTTCAGTACGATCGTCCCTCCTTCTCCTTTTCTCCCAAGGCTCATCGCCAGCCAGATATACTGGATTGAGATAACAGAGATCAGACTCCAGAAGATGAGCGAGAGGATTCCCAGGATATTTGCCTGTGTCGGAAGGATGAAGAGCAGTATCACCCCGATGGTGTAGATGGGACTTGTTCCGATATCTCCAAATACAAGCCCCAGAGCCTTGATTATCCGGGATGAACTGCATGATGTTGTCATCTCGATAAAAAGGTCAATACCATGTGTTAAAGGGTTTCCGGTCTGAAATCAGACATAATTATCAGAATGGACTGAAAAATGAATCTTTTGTGCAATCAGACGATCCTCCAGCCGGTCCGGCCACATGGAATGGACAGGAAATATCAGGAAAAAGGAAAATTTCTCCTCCGGTCAAGAGTCAGGTATGCAGATGAATAGCAGGGATGATTCGTGAGACCTGCCTTCCGATCTCCTGCAGCGTGACCTCGTCCTCCCACAGCGTGTAATCAGCCCCTTTTAACCGGGAAATGTCTCTGAAATCCAGGAGAATGTGCATACTCCCTGAATGATACGGATAAAACGGAATGATGTAGCAGTCAAGCCAGAATTCGCGGGATTCGATCTGAACTGCGATCTCCACCCTGTTACTCAAACGGGTCTGCAGAGCAGAACTGAGGATTTTTCTCCACAATTCAGGATCTCCGGGCAGCGGATGATCAGAGATCTGCTTTCCCCTGATATCTGCATTTTTTAAGGTGAAAATAGCCTCATATGCTGAATTTACGGATACATACCTGCAATCCTGGTCAAGAACCACAATCAGATCCTTGGAGGTATTTACCATCCCACGTGTCAGTTCCTCATTTCGGATCAGGTTTTTTTCCAGGGTTCTCATACGGGTTATATCACGCATAGACTGGATTGCCCCGATGATGGATCCGTCCTGTTCTTTCAGCGGGGTCACTTTCACCCAGAACACTATTTCACCGCCGTTTTTATCATACCCGATCGTTTCAGCAGTAAGGACACCCTCTTCGTGAGTGATATTATGAAAGTATTTCGTGTTATCTTCGTTATCAGGATCAAAAACCAGATCTGCTAAAATTGGGCGACTGTACCCGAATATCGATGGAGAAAATGTCTTTCTCTCTTTTCCGATGACATCGGATGCATTAACCCCGGTCATCTCTTCGATGGCCTTGTTCCAGAATACCACCTTGCGCTGATTATCAATAACAAAAGTCGGATCCGGCAGATGGGAAAGAATATCAGAGAGGTGGTGTTCTGAATCTATCAGCCTTTTTTCGCTGGCTACCCGTTCGGTTATTTCAGTTCCGATTCCCAGGATCGCGGGGGAGTCAGTTGCAGGGGAGGGGATGCTGCGAAATGTCCATGCAATCCAGATGGACCGATCAGCCGATTTATACTCGATCTCATGTTTTCTGATACTATCAGGCTGGCTCAGAAGCGAAGATACCAGATTGCCTGCAAATTCGCAGTTTGCAGGTTCATCCCCATGACAGATCTCGTGGATAGTGACCGACCCCACCGTATCGTCGATTCCCAGAATGGTTCCGGCAAGAGGATTGTGATAGATGAGTTCACCACCTGATGAGAATTTCAGGATAAGATCAGTAGAACTCTCCACAAGCTGTTCATACTCGTGTTGACTGAGTTCCAGTTTTTTGCGGACCGTCCTGTGTTTCGCAATTTCATCGCATAACCGCCTGTTTGCCTTCTCAAGCTCATACGTCCGTTTTTCGACCAGCTCCTCAAGTCTTGACTGGGCGGCTTTAATAACGGTAATATCCTCGAAAATCAGGACAAGGCCTTTATTCCCGTTTTCAAAAATGGTGGGGATGATCCTGACATAGAAATTGAATGTTTCTTCCCCCCGGGTGAAGTCTTCCTCAAGGAACCGGGGAGTACCCCCCAAAGCTGTTGTAAGAATTTCCTGCCTGACTTCATTGATGTATGAACCTAGGGGACTGAACCTGATATCCCGACCGACCAGGTCGTCTTTGCTCAGGGAAAAAAAATCCAGCAGGGCATCATTCACCTGCCTGACCCGGTATGAATCATCAAGAACCAGAATCAGGTGAGGGAGGAGGGATACGATATTGTTAATGGGGACCCTTTCTGAAAGAGAGTACACCTTCGCCGGACCATAGGGGCGTGATTCTATCTGCCCGGTCTGTTCCATGGCATTCAGATATTTCGCCGTTGTTGTCCTGCTGATGGAGAGCCGGGTGGAGATCTCCTCAATGCTCAGACCCTTCGGGTTTGAAACCAGCAACTCCCTGATACTATCCCGGAGTGCTCCATCAGGCGTTCGTGCCATACCTAAGCTCTTTTCGGCGTATAACGTGATAAACCATCTCAATCCCTACACTCAAATAAGTAGTTACTAATAATAACCAAATGTAGAAAGTTTATTAAACCTGTAAGGTATATTATACTTTGTTCCAGTCACCTTTTGATCTGCGAACACCGCTGCAAAGGCAAGAACGTTATCCATCATCCTCCTGCTTCTTGCCCTTTTTGGAGATTATTATGTCTACTACCACCTATTATTCACAATTACGTCAGACCAGCCTGGGAGAAATATTTCAAAGGGAAGAATTTGAAAAGATGGAATCTGTTGAAAAGAAGTTTCCATTTGCCTCAAATGACTATTACCTGTCACTCATGGATTCCACCAATCCCCATGATCCCATCCGGCGAATCATCATTCCTGATCCCAGGGAAATAATGCATGAAGGAACCCTTGATCCTTCAGCAGAAGAGTCCTATACCGTTCTGCCAGGCCTTCAGCACAAGTATCCGCAGACCGCACTTTTACTGATAAATAACCGGTGTGCAGGAATATGCAGGTTTTGTTTCCGCAAAAGGCTGTTTGCAGGTGCCACCCCGCCTCCTGTCTGCAACATCTGTCAGGCCGTGGACTATCTCCAAAATCAGCCTGAGGTATCAAATGTCCTCCTCTCCGGCGGAGACCCCCTGCTTATGAAACCATCAGACCTGGATCATGTTCTCACAAAACTACGGGAGCTAGACCATATCCCCGTCATCAGAGTAGGAACAAAGGTTCCCGCATATGATCCCGGCAGAATCGTAAACAATCCGGACCTTGTCGATGTTTTACAGAAGCATTCATCTGATGATCGGAAAATCTACGTCGTCAGTCACTTTAACCACCCGGTGGAGATCACAGAGACTTCCAGGGACGCTATATCCC
>CAZXRT010000087.1:0-7749 GCA_964642535.1 uncultured Methanospirillum sp. | reverse complement strand
GCGGCCTCTACCATGCCAAGGTAGCGATCTACCACTGATCTACCGGCCCGCCTTACATCGTTATACTGGGTTCCATATATAGTCTGTCATTTGGGTGAGGGAAAGAATACAGCCGTTATTTCTCTATCCATGACTCTTCCCGATGAAATATGTGTGATGAGATCCAATCAGTACTCCTGTTATAATCCTGTGACAGAAGGTACAACGGAGATTTATGCTGGGCATCATTGGTGGAACATCACTGCTGGAGTTTTCTTTCGATGAATGGAACAAGCAAACCATTTATACTCCGTATGGATCATCTGAGCTGCATACCGGCCCTGATGTTGCGCTTGTTCTGCGTCATCAGAACCGGAGGGCTCCGCACCGGATCAACTACCGGGCACACATCGCTGCCCTGGCGATATCCGGAGTTGACCGGATTATCAGTTTTGCCTCAACCGGATCATTACAGGAACGAATTGAACCGGGAAGTATTCTCATTCCTGATGATTATTTTTCAGTATTCCCCCAGCCTACTATCTACAATCATTCTATCGATCATATTCTTCCAGAATTTTCTCAAGAGATCAGGGATCGTCTTTTCAAAGCCGTTCCTGACGCAGCTCACGGTGGGACCTATATTCAAACATCAGGGCCGCGAATCGAGACCGCTGCGGAGATCAGATGGATGTCCTCTGTTGGAGATGTCGTCGGGATGACGGTTGCATCAGAAGCAGGAATCTCTCAGGAACTGAAGATTCCATTCGCAGCCATTTGCACGGTAGATAACTATGCAAACGGAATTTCCGCCCAGCCGGTAACGTATGAACATATCGTCACCAATGCCCGTCTGTTCAGGGAAAGAACCAGCCGGATGATGAGAGCCGTGGTAGCACAGTGTTAAAACCAGTCTTTTTCATCAATTCTCCGGGGCAAAACAGAGGGGCAGATAGGGTTTATCCCGTCTGAAGTATACCATATGATAAGTCCGGCATCTGCTTGGAGGAGAAGAGGATGGCAGTAACATGGATCCTAACAATCGGTGATCCAAACCAGTTTTCAAACATTACCCGCCTATTCTCCGAAAACGGCGCAAAAGTGGAGATCCTTTCTGTTACAGATGTAAAAGACAGTATCCACAAGATCCAGACCACTCACATTGATGTCGTGATATCAGACTTTGATCTCGGTCCTCAGAATGGGATTGACTTTATTTCCCGGTTGAAAAAACAGATTCAACACAGCCCGATCACCATTTTTTCCGGAGAAGAAGGGCCGGCCATCGCAAAAGAAGCGCTCAAGGCAGGGATTGATTACTACTTCCAGAAGAACGGGGATCCGGATCTGGAAAAAGCTCTTCTGAATACATTCATCAGACAGATAGTCAGGTGGAAACAGGCTGAAGAAGCACACGAATATGCAGAAACCAACTTCAGGACTATTGTAGAAGCAACCGAAGATTCCATCTACATGGTTGACCGGCATTACCGGTACCTGTTTATCAATAAACCTCATCAGAAACGCCTCGGAATCTTTGGTGAAGACTATGAGTCAAAACTGTACCGGGATCTTCATTCTGATGAGGAGAACCGCCGTTTTGTCCATTCGATGAACCAGGTGATGACCCACAGCAAGTTCTACCTGGAGGAGTATGAGAAGGAAGGCCGGTATTACTACCGGAAATTTATCCCTATCAAGTATCAGTCCTCCTCGCAGATCCTTGCGGTTACCGTTGTATCCACCGATATGACCGACAGGGTCAGGCTTGAGGAAGAGGTGGCCAGGGGAGCATCCCTGATGACTGCAACCCTTGAATCAACCTCAGATGGGATCTTTGTTGTTGACAGGATTGGAAAGATCATCAACTACAACCAGAAATTCCTTGATATGTGGTATATTCCCGAGACCGTCATCGATGAGCGGGACGAGGAAGTTCTTCTTGCATATATTGAGGATCAACTCGAAGACCGGAACGGGTTTATCGAAAAAGTAAACTGGCTTCGGACTAACCCGGACAAAGATGCCTTTGATGTTCTCGAATTCAGGGATGGAAGAGTATTCGAACGGATGACTCTGCCACAACGGATTGGGGGGACGATCATCGGGAGGGTGTGGAGTTTTCGCGATATAACCCAGCAACGCTCAACCCTGACAAACCTTCAGATTACCCAGGCCAATTACCGCAGCGTTGTGGAATCAACAGGCGATTCCATCTTCATGGTTGACCAGGATTCCTGCTATCTCTTTATGAATACCTATCATCGGAATAAACTCGGGGATCTTGCAGATAAATACCTGGAGCAGCGGATGAGGGTGATGCTGCCACCCGGAGAAGACAAGCGCTTTGACGAGGCAATCCAGAGGGTCATCACAACGAAGAAAAAGTTCATGGATGAACTCCACTGGCTGGGAAGGGATTATATCCGCCGCTTCAGTCCGGTAAGAGACGACGAAGAGGACGAGGTCAGGGCCGTTACTGTGGTTCTGACCGATATCAGCGAGCGGAAAACCGCTGAGATGGAAGTGAGAAACTCCGAGGAGAGACTGAAAATCCTCTTTGATTATGCTCCTGAGGCGTATTTCCTGACTGATATTAAGGGTACCTTTGTCGATTCCAACCGGGCGGCAACAGATCTGACCCACTTTACCAAGGAGGATCTCCAGGGGCGCAATATCTTTACCATGGGCCTGATTGCTTCGATGCACATCACCAAGACAGCGGTCCTTTTTGCCCGCAATGCCCTTGGAAAAGCTACCGGTCCGGAAGAGATGAAGATACACCGCAAGGATGGTTCTGATATTGATGCTGAAGTCGTTACCTATCCGATAAAGATCCAGGATCAGAGCCTGGTGATGACCATAGCCCGTGATATCAGTGCCAGAAAGGCAGCAGAAGAAGCGCTGAAAGAGCGGGAAGAACAGTACCGGCTGCTCGTCAATAATGCAAATGAATGTGTACTCGTCCTGAGGGGGAGCACTATCATCTTTTCAAACCCGAAAGCTTCGACGATCATGAAACGTTCGCGGGAAGAACTTGCCGGTCATGATCTTATCTCATGGGTGCATGAAGAGGATATTGAATCACTTCAGGGTCTGATTGGTCATGCAGCATCAAGCGGCGCTGTGCATGCAGGTCATACCACCAGGATATATGATAATGAGGGGGAAATCCGCTGGTTTGAGATCGGGATTGTCGGAATCACCTGGAAAGACGGCCCGGCCCTTCTGTTCCTGGGTAATGATGTGACAGAACAGAAGATCGCACAGGATTCATTACTTCAGAGTAACAAGAAACTCAATCTCCTCTCCAGCATCACCCGGCATGACGTTCTGAACCAGATTACCATCCTGCTTGCCTATCTTGATCTTCTCAAGAAGAAGAATATGGATCAGAATCTTACACCGTACATTGAGAAACAGGCAGAAGCCACTCAGGCGATCAGAAGCCAGATCGTCTTTACCAAGGAATATCAGGATGTGGGTGTGAAGGCTCCCCAGTGGCAGATTGTCGCAGATAAGATTCAGTCTGCCTGTGACCTGAGAAAATGCGATTATGTCACCTGGGATGAAGGGCTGAAAAAACTGGAGATATTTGCTGATCCCCTTCTTGAGAAGGTTTTTCTGAATCTTATTTCCAATTCGCTGATGCACGGGGAGCACGTTTCACGCATCTCCTTCTCCCTGGATCAGCGTGAGGGTGCTGTTGTTATCGTGTACGAGGATGATGGTGTTGGCATCCCGGATAAGGAAAAGAGAAAAATATTTGAGCATGGATATGGGAAAAACACCGGATTCGGTTTATTCCTGACCCGGGAGATCCTTTCTATTACCGGCCTTGCCATCGTTGAGACCGGGAAAGAAGGAAAAGGTGCACGGTTTGAAATTCAGGTTCCCCGTAATGTATACCGGTTTGTCTGATCAGAAAGAGTCAGTTATTATGATGTTATCCTGTCCTCTTCCGGCAGGCAGGAGAATTTCTGCATGACTGCTGCGCTCTTTTTTTCCGTTGGAGGAATCAGGGGAGCCATTCCTCTTGATGATTCCATGTTTCTGGTCCGGATGGTCGAGCCGGTTCCATATCCGGAAGAGATCTACGGGGTAACCGGTGGTCTGAATCTTCACGGTTCCATCATTCCGATATATTCTTTCAGGCTGCTGCTCGGACTACCCGGTCGTCCTCCGAGGACAACGGATCACCTGATTGTTATGAACGCCGGACGATCTGATGTTGCCCTCTGGGTTGACAGCACCTTCGTGGTTCAGGATGCATGCATCTGTGCTGATTCTGAAACATCGGTGCAGTTTTCTGACCGCGGTCTGTACATCCTTGATGATGGGCTCGTATGTATTCATGACATTCACCGGTTTCTCAAAGATTGCCTGCCGGCAGATGATGATGTGATCATCCGGGCGGTTTCCCTGATGAATCCAGTAACAGTCCCGGAATGGGAAGATGGATCACCAATCTCCTCTCCTGATGCCCTGCAGATGCTGAGCAGGAGGGGATGGGAACTGGCAAAACCTGAGGAGAGACCCCATGAGATCTCAAGTATCGAAGTCCTCACCTTTCAGCTGGTATACCGCGAGTATGCTGTCGAGATGAAATATGTCCGTGAATCGGTTCTGTCCCGGGAAATAACTCCGGTTCCGGGAACTCCTGATCATGTGATCGGGGTTCTGCCGGTCAGAGGGGAGATCATCCCGCTCATCGATCTCAGGGTCCTGCTCAGAATTCCCGAAACCGGGCTTACTGATCTGAATCAGGTCATAATCCTGACTGACGGGGTGATAACCTTTGGAATCCTGGCTGATCAGATCACCGGAATCATCTCTGTTCCCTGTGATGAGATCAGTCAGGCAAGTCCAGACATGGCTCAGGGGAAACCGGAATATGTTATTGGCATCACTACCAATTCGATGTCAGTGATTAATGCAGCGGCGATTCTTGCAGATTCTGATATGATTGTTGATGATTCCGGAGACGATACCGTGATAAAAAATGAAAATGCCAGGGAAAAATTCTGAATATTCTCTTTGCATGGCAGGAAGGGAATATCTGAACGAGGATAATGGTACAGGAATGTCCGGGTGAGATATATGATGCTCCAGTTTTTTACTAATCTGAAAGTAGGAACAAAAATCCTTGTGATCTGTCTCCTTCTGGCGATTATTCCGACATTATTACTTGGAATAGTTGCCTATTCAAGTTCAAGCGGTGTGATAAATGAACAGATCGAGACCCTGCTTGAGACACAGGTCCAGGATATGAAGGGATGGACAAATGATGTCTACAAACTGACCCGGAACAAGGTAAACAGCGATCTCAATGTCCTTCGTCAGAACTTCTATTCGAAGGGCTATCCTGAGATTATTAACGGAAATATGACTCTCGTTGACGATAACGGGGATCTCTATGTCGTGAATAATAATTTTGAGATCGTTGACAAGGTGCAGGATCTGGTCGGAGGAGCAGCCACTGTTTTTCAGGTGTATAATCAGTCCTATGCAGTCCGCGTCTCCACCAATGTCATCGGAACCGACGGTGAGCGAGCCGTCGGAACTCATCTGACTGATAATGTGTATGAGGTTGCCGTCCTGCAGGGAGAAACTTACTACGGACGCCGTGATCTGTTTGGCAAAAACTACGTCACTGCATATGAACCGATACGGAATAAGAAAGGAGAGATCATAGGCGTCCTGTTCACCGGAACAGAGGAAGGCCAGACCCTTGATATTGTAAAGAAGAGCATCAACGAGACAACGGTCGGTAAAAACGGGTACATGTATGTCATTGACGGAACCGGCCATGTCCTGATCCATCCCTCTCTTGCCGGACAGAATCTCTCTCCACTGGATTATGTTCAGCAGATGTTTCGGGATAAGGACGGGGCGATAGCACATGAAGTCAATGGAACAAGGGTCTTTGATGCATATACCTACTACGAACCACTCGACTGGTATATTGTCTCCCGTGCAGATCTGTCAGACTTTTCCGGCCCGATAGATACTCTCCGGAATACGATATTTGCCCTCGTTATCGCTTCCATCCTGATCGGTGCATCGGTTGCAATTCTGTTTGGAAGGTCCATCTCAGGTCCGCTCCAGCAGGTGGTTCTGATGATCAAAGAACTGAGAAACGGGCATGTTTCAGCCAGATTGAACATCAGGAGACAGGATGAGATCGGGGTGATGGCTGCCACCATGGATGAGTTTGCTGACGACCTCCAGACAAATGTTGTTGGTGATATCAAGAAGATTGCAAGCGGTAAGTACATCCGTGAATTTTCCGAACCGTTTGATGAACGGGATGAGATCAGGCCTGCCCTGCGGATGATGGTTGAATCGCTGGATCATCTTCACAAGGAAACGATCAAGCTGACAGATGCGGCACGGGCAGGTGATCTTTCCGTCCGGGGTGATGAAACTGCGTTTTCCGGTGGGTACCGGATGATTATTGCCGGATTCAATAAAACCCTTGAAACGATAACCGAGCCGGTGAACGAGGCCATGCGTCTGGCCAGGTTCTATGCATCCGGGGACTTCACCGCCCGTTTTGACCCCAATATCCCGGTCGCGGGTGAATTTGTCGCATACCGTGATGCTCTCAATACCATCGGTATTGAACTGTCACGTCTGATGAAACTGATCACAGAAGAACTGTATGAAGGTGTTTCTGTCCTGTCTTCAGCATCCAGTGAGATTCTCACGGTCACCTCCCAGCTCTCCTCGGCGAGTTACCAGACTGCAGAAACGGTGAATGCAACCTCTGATACGGTGGAATCAGTGCGGAGGAAGACCGATCTTGCGAACCAGAAGACGAAGGAGGTTTCCGAGAAGGCAATCAAGGCTATCCAGGTATCAGGTGAAGGGCAGAAATCAGTTCAGGAGATCCTTGACGGTATGAATCATATCCAGCGACAGATGGATATGATTGGAATGAACGTCATAAAATTATCAGAACAGAGTCAGGCCATCGGTGAGATCATTGCCACGGTGACGGAGATCTCTGAGCAGTCCAATTTCCTGGCAGTCAATGCATCGATTGAGGCCGCAAAGGCAGGAGACTTTGGGAAAGGTTTTGCCGTGGTTGCCCATGAAATTCATAATCTTGCACTCCAGTCCAAGCAGGCGACAGCGACCATCAGGACGATTCTGACTGATATTCAGCGGGGTGTTGCATCAACGGTGGTATCAACGGAAAAAGGAACGAAAACCGTTGCTGATGCTGTCCGTCTGACCAGTGATGCCCGTGAGGCAATCGCTATTCTGACCCGTGCGAGTTCTGATTCCTCCCGTGAGGCCATAGAGATCGCATCCTCCATTCAGGACCAGGTAGCCGGAATGGATCAGATATCACTTGCGATAAATAAGATTCGAAGTGCAGCCCAGAAAAACCTGGAGACTACCAGAAAGGCAGAAAAGACTGCAGAAGACCTTCATGAACTGGGTGTCAGGCTGAAGAAGATCACGGAACAGTACCATGTATAACTGGGCTCATGACCAGTTCTGACGAAGAATTTCATCAGTGGCTGCTTGCCACATTTCGTGAGGAGGCTGATGAGATTCTGACCGGGATCGTTCAGGGTCTGGTAGAACTTGAAAAAGCGGGTGCTAATCCTGATGCCGGACTTGTGGAACAGATCTTTCGCAAGACCCACAGCCTCAAAGGTGCAGCACGGGCTGTTGATCTTCGTGATATTGAACTGGTCTGTCAGAATGTGGAGACAGTATTTTCCCTGATAAAAAAGGGTGAACTGATCCCTGATC
>CAZXRT010000086.1:2983-7785 GCA_964642535.1 uncultured Methanospirillum sp. | reverse complement strand
CCTGAACTTTTTCCACGATATTCTCCTGAACATACCTCTCGTTCTCCACCATGAACCGGCCGGGTTTGCGGTGGACGAATATCTCCTGGGTCATGAAATCACCTTCGATGGTCATATCCTCCTGTTCGATATGGAGCATCCGAATCTTCTTTGAAGATTTTCTGCTTGCGGAAAGGTATACCGGAGTGGGTCCGAACTGTGCAAGAACAGCCGCGACATCTGCAGTTCCTCGCGCTGATAACGCGGGTTCTTCGGTAAAAAGGCAGTTGAGCACAATATCCAGATCGTGGATCATCAGATCCTCAACAACGGAACCACTCGTGATACGTGAGGATGTCGGGTTATGGCGCTTGAATTCCACGTACAGAGGCTCATGAATGATCTTCTGTATCTCGGCAATGATGGGATTGAAACGCTCGATGTGCCCCACCCCGACAACAAGCCCCTCGGGAATCGTGGAGATCAGGGATGCGGCCTGCACAGAGGTCTGACATACCGGCTTTTCGATGAGAGCGTGAACTCCTCTTTCAAGGACCTGGTGTGCGGTAGCCAGATGATGGGGAGTCGGAACACAGATGCTCACCGCTTCCACACTTCTGAGTAACTCATCCAATGAGGATGTCGGGGTGGCATGATACGGGTGGGAAGCCCGCTCTGCAGCCGCATGATCCAGGTCATAGACAAACAGATCTCCCACCGTCTTTAGTTCTGAATAGACCCGGACATGGTTCTGTCCCATGAGACCGGTCCCGATCACTCCGACATCCATTCTGTGACCTCCTCAATCGCTTCTGCAATCCGTCTGCATTCTTCATCCGAGAGAGATGGATACACCGGCAGACTCAGTATCTCCTGTGATACCATCTCTGCTACCTTGCAGGTTGAACCTGACAGACAGCCCTGATACACCGGTTGCTTATGGACCGGGATCGGGTAATGAATTGCTGTCCCGATCCCCTGGTCTGAAAGATGCCTGATAACCATCTCACGGGTAACGTGCCTGCCCGGAGGAACCCGGACGGCATACTGATGAAAGACATGCGAACAACCGGCCCTGGTTATCGGAAGGACAAGCCGGTCCCCTGATATCAATTCAGAATACAGGCGTGCATGGTTCTGTCGTTCCTGGTTCATTCTGTCAAGTTTTCTGAGCTGAATCCGCCCGATGGCTGCGGCAATGTTGGTCATTCGGTAATTATATCCGAGCATGCGATGCCGGTACTTCTCACTCTGGCCATGGTTAATGAGAATCCGGCACCGATCAGCAATCGCGGGATCATTGCAGGTTATCATTCCACCTTCCCCGGTTGTCATGTTTTTGGTCGGGTAAAACGAGAAACACCCGGCATCCCCAAAGGAGCCTGTTTTCTTACCATGATATTCTGCTCCGTGAGACTGTGCACAGTCCTCTATGAAAAATAGCCCATGATCAGTGGCAACCTTCTGTAGGGGGCGTATTTCACATGGATGTCCGAAGAGATGGACACCGATGACAGCTTTAGTCTGGGGGGTTATCAGTTCTGATACTGATTCCGGGTCGATGCAATAGGTATCGGCCTCAATATCTGCAACAACCGGGGCGGCATTGCACATCGATACCGCAGTAGCGGTGGCAATGAAAGTGAACGAGGGAACGATGACTTCGTCTCCAGGACCGATTCCAAGAGCCAGAAGGGCAGTGTGAAGGGCTGTTGTTCCATTGCTGGTTGCAATCCCCTGGCTGGTTCCGATATAGGAGGCAAATTCGCGTTCAAAGGAGGCAACCTCCTCACCGCTTGCAAGTAAGCCGGAGCGAATCACGTCTGCTGCGGCACCAGCCTCCTCTTCCCCAATGGATGGACAGGCAATGGGAATCACCGGGGTTCAGCTCCTTTCGGCAGCGGTTTTATCCGGGCCGGAGAGCCGATGGCAAGGGTTCGGGGAGGAGTGTCGCGGGTGACTACCGACCCGGCGGCAACAAGGGATCCTTCTCCAATCCTGATTCCCGGGAGGATGGTGACATTTGCTCCGACTGATGCATAATCCTCGATTATGGGACCGGTCAGACAATCCCCTCCGTGTGGGGGGTATCGATCATTGGTAAGGACACTGTTTGGCCCGATGAAGACATGGGATCCAATCGTTGAATGGGTCGGGATATAGACCATACTCTGGATATTGGAATAATCACCAATTGTCGAGTATCCTTCGATAATCACCCCCGTTCCAAGGGAGACATGGGATCCGATCTCCGTTTTTTCCCTGATAAATACATTATGTCCGGAGGAGAAGTGAGAGCCGATGGAGACATCGGAATATATCGTTGTTCCGGGCCTGATTACTGCATCCGGCCCGATGATACACCCGGGGTATTCGAGTGAATCAAGATAATACCGGGGAGGAAATCCCAGGATGACAGGATCGAAAATTCTGCAATTCTCTCCGATTGTATTCTGACCATAGTGGGGCATGATTCGATGAGTACAAACAAATGCGGGTTATTCATGCTTAAAAATATTCAAAAACACAAGATGGCCCGGGCAGATATCTGAAAATAAATGCTATGATGCTATACGTTACAGATACATGAGAAGAGATGCTGAATGAAAACGGCGCCATCTATCATCCAACCACATCGCGGGTTCGTAGTACCAATTCGAATATTCCCGGAAAAAAATAGCATTGATCATCGCATCACATAATATAATAAATAAATGTATCTGAAATAAATCGCAAAAACCTGCGTTTTTATATAAAGTTTCTCCAAACATCAAATGGCAACACTTATACCACCAAATTCAGACATATCATCAGTCCCGTTGGGGACATGTACGAGTCATTTCAGTCAATTCAGTAACAACGCCTCATTCAGTAAACAGTGACAGAATCGTACACGTTTGAAAGGAACATCGAGGAATACAAATGGCAAAATTTTCCGACACAATCGATCTCTACGACGATCAGGGCAAACTGCTGAAAAGCGGTGTTGCGCTTGATAAGATCAGCCCGCTCGTGAACCCGGGAATCCTGAAGTTGATCAGCCTGACCAAGAGAACGGTCGCTATCAACCTCGGAGGAGCAGAAGCAGCCCTGAAGACCGGAGCAATCGGAAAGGGCAACGTCATCAAGGGTCGTGAATTAAACCTTGACCTCGTCGCTAACGCCGGGGCAATCAAGGAAAAGGTCATGAAGATGATCGAGGTCGTCCCCGGTGACACCGAGATCAAGGACTTTGGCGGCAAACTTCTGCTCGTCACCGTTCCGGAAGCCAGGATCGCTGCCGCAGCAACCTATGATGCAGCCATCACCGCAGTCGCAGCAGCCGCAACCTATGCCGTCATCGACCAGTTCAACGTGAACATGTTCGATGCCTCCATGGTCAAGGCAGTGTTCTGGGGAACCTACCCGCAGACCATGGACATGGTTGGCAGCAACTGTGCATCCATCCTTTCTATCCCCCAGAACAATGAAGGTCTCGGATACGCACTCCGCAACATTCCGGCAAACCACGCCGTTATGATGACCGGAAAGAACGCCATGCAGGCAGCATCACTGATGGCAATCTTCGAGCAGGCTGGAGAGTTCGAAATGGGAGCCGCAATCGGACCATTCGAGCGTGCACAGCTCCTTCTCCTCGCATACCAGGGTCTGAATGCAAACAACCTGGTCTACGACCTCGTTAAGAAGAACGGTGCAACCGGTACTATCGGTACTGTCGTCCAGTCCCTCGTTGAGCGGGCTGTCGCAGATGGTGTCATCACCCCAGGAAAGAAGGGACCGTCCGGATTCATTTTCTATGAGACCAAGGACCCGATGCTCTGGAATGCATACTGTGCAGCAGGAACAATGGCTGCAACCATGGTTAACTGTGGTGCAGGCCGGTTCGCTCAGGCAGTATCTTCCACCCTGCTCTACTTCAACGACCTTATCGAGCACGAGACCGGCCTGCCCGGCTGTGACTACGGTCGTGTAATGGGTGTAGCAGTCGGATTCTCGTTCTTCAGCCACTCCATCTATGGTGGCGGCGGTCCGGGAACCTTCAACGGTAACCACGTCGTTACCAGGCACGCAGCCGGTGTAGGTATGCCCTGTATCGCTGCAGCCTGCTGTCTGGATGCAGGAACCCAGATGTTCTCACCAGAGGCAACCTCAAAGGTCTACGGAGACACCTTCGGAAAGATCGAAGAGTTTGCAAAGCCAATCCAGGCTGTCGCAAAGGGAGTGTAACTGCAAACTGGTTTGCATGATGACTGAAACAGAATTCCCGCAGTGTCGGATCGTCACCGAGCGCTTTTTGAATCCTGAAACAGTGGAGAAGATTCTCAATAAGCTGGTGACAATCGAGGGAATCCGGAAGATCGTTATTAACGGCCCCAGTATTCCTCAGCTTGTTCCCTACGGCCCCGCACGGGGCCTCCCCAATCCCCATTCCGGGAGAGTCAGGATAACAGTCGGAACCAGCGATGTGGACCTGCGGGTGCAGGTCGGAACCATCCTTCTCGAACTTGAGACCCGGGACATCGTTCCCCGGATCGATGAGGCGTGCAGGGAGGTCTTTGTGAACTTTTCCTATGGTCTGAAAGTAGGCAAGTTCATGAGATCCACGCCAACTCAGACCGATTATGCAAAATACGGTCCCGGGGCAGATGAATTAATGATCGGAATCGTAGATCCGAAAAATAAAACCGGACCAACCCTGCTTCAGGGAACCAAATAATGCCGATTGGACGTGTCACTCAGATCGTAGACTGCCGGGAAAGCGCCGGCATGGGCAAAGGAGGAGCTCTGGCCCAGAGGGGAACAATATCAGAGTGCCGGTATCC
>CAZXRT010000086.1:0-2883 GCA_964642535.1 uncultured Methanospirillum sp. | reverse complement strand
TGGGCAAAGGAGGAGCTCTGGCCCAGAGGGGAACAATATCAGAGTGCCGGTATCCCGATGTGATCATCATCGGAATGTCTCCCGGCAGAAGGCACGTCACCAAACCGGTCTGCGACATCACCTCGGCACTCCGGGCACAGGGGGTGGAATACAGCATCAGTACCATGATCCTCAATGCCGGCAGCGGTATTCCCCCTGATGCTCCCAAGAGTGCCGGCCATGTCCTCGGGGCATATTTTGGTCTGAACGAGAAGGAGATTACCCAGATCAACCGTCACAAGGTGGCGGTTCTGCACCACGGTAATGTCAGATCCCACGTCGTCGCGAAGGTCAGGTCCATCTTAAAGGACTGTGACATTCCCGCCGTGGTCGTCTGTCAGGCTCCCATCGACTATGAGGATTTCGCCAGGGACGGCGTTAAAACTGCGTACGTAATGCCCCAGGAGCAGCACATCCATACCAAAGGTACGGTGATGGCTATCATCAGCGGCATTACCCGGGGGCAGACCCCGTCACGCGAGAAGATCGCAGAAGTCATTCATGCAGTCATGAGATTGATGAAATCTAGTAATTTGGAGAGATAAACAATGGCATATACACCACAGTATGGTCCAGGTTCTTCTGTTGTTGCCGAGAACCGGCGCAAGCAGATGAACCCCAGCGTACAACTCGAAAAGATCCGCAATGTCACTGACGAGGACATCGTCATGATCCTCGGACACCGTGCACCCGGTCAGGCATACCCGACTGCTCACCCGCCACTGGCAGAGCAGGGAGAACCCGACTGCCCGATCCGCAAGATCGTCACCCCGACTGACGGCGCAAAGGCAGGGGACCGTGTCAGGTACATCCAGTTCGCTGACTCGATGTTCAACGCCCCGTCCCAGCCATACCAGCGGACCTACACCGAATGTTACCGGTACCGCGGTATCGACCCGGGAACCCTCTCCGGTCGTCAGATCGTCGAGACCCGTGAGCGTGACCTCGAAAAGATCTCCGCAGACCTGATCAACACCAACCTCTTCGACCCGGCACGTGTCGGTATCCGTGGCGCAACCGTGCACGGACACTCCCTCCGTCTCGCAGAAGACGGGATGATGTTCGATATGCTGCAGCGGTGTGTCCTCGACGGCGGCTCGGTCAAGTATGTCAAGGACCAGATCGGAACCCCGCTCGACCGCAAGGTTGATGTCGGAAAGCCGATGGACGACGCCTGGCTCAAGTCACACACCACGATGTTCCACTCCCTTGTCGGAACCGCGTTCCGCAGTGACACTGAGTACGTCGAGTACGTCCAGCGCATTCACTCCCTGAGGACCAAGTACGGCTTCATGCCGGTCGAGTAACGGAGGCACCATACATGGCAAAAATTGAGAGAGCACAGAAACTTTTCCTGAAGGCGCTGAAAACAAAATTCGAAGGCGATGTTGCAGAAACCAAGACCCAGTTCTACAACTTTGACGGCCTGAACCAGTCTCCCCGTAAAAAGGAGTTCATGGCAGCCGCAAAGAAGGTGGAACTCCGCCGTGGCATCTCTATGTACGACCCCAACCGCTGCCACCTCGGTGGTCTGCCCATGGGTCAGCGCCAGCTGATGACCTACGAGGTCTCCGGAACCGGCACCTTCGTCGAGGGTGACGACCTGCACTTCGTCAACAACCCCGCAATGCAGCAGATGTGGGATGATATCCGCCGGACGATCATCGTCGGTATGGACCTTGCCCACAACACCCTGCAGAAGCGTCTCGGCAAGGAGATCACCCCTGAGACGATCAGCGAGTACCTCCACATCCTCAACCACGCAATGCCCGGTGCAGCCGTGGTCCAGGAACACATGGTCGAGACCCACCCCTCAGTCGTCGACGACTGTTACTGTAAGGTCTTCACCGGTGACTCTGAACTCGCAGAC
Organism: uncultured Methanospirillum sp.; assembly: GCA_964642535.1. Lineage (GTDB taxonomy): Archaea > Halobacteriota > Methanomicrobia > Methanomicrobiales > Methanospirillaceae > Methanospirillum. The sequence goes on along the minus strand of CAZXRT010000086.1, from coordinate 974 downwards.
AGCATCGAAAAGCAGTTCGTCCTCGATGTCGACAAGCTCTTCCCGAAGAAGCAGGCAGAGGACCTGAAGGCAGCAGTCGGCAAGGCACTCTGGCAGGCTATCCACATCCCGACCATCGTCTCCCGTACCTGTGATGGTGGAACCACCAGCCGCTGGTCAGCCATGCAGATCGGTATGTCCTTCATCACCGCCTACCGCATGTGCGCCGGTGAAGCAGCAGTCGCAGACCTCTCCTACGCCGCAAAGCACGCCGGGGTCATCCAGATGGGAAGCCACCTGCCGGCACGCCGTGCCCGTGGCCCGAACGAGCCCGGGGGCATCCTCTTCGGTCACTTCGGTGACATGATCCAGGCAAACCGGAAGTACCCCAACGACCCCTGTAAGGCATCCCTCGAGGTTGTCGGAGCAGGATGTATGCTCTTCGACCAGATCTGGCTCGGTTCCTACATGTCCGGTGGTGTCGGATTCACCCAGTATGCAACCGCCGCATACACCGACAACATCCTCGACGAGTTCTCCTACTACGGTATGGACTACATCAAGGACAAGTACAAGGTCGACTACAAGGCCGTTGACCCGGCACAGAAGGTCAAGCCAACCCAGGATATCGTCAACGACATTGCAACCGAGGTCACCCTCAATGCAATGGAGCAGTACGAGCAGTTCCCGACCATGATGGAAGACCACTTCGGTGGGTCCCAGCGTGCCGGTGTCATTGCAGCCGCATCCGGTCTCTCAGTCGGTATTGCAACGGCAAACTCCAACGCCGGTCTGAACGGATGGTACCTCTCCATGCTCATGCACAAGGAAGGCTGGTCACGTCTCGGATTCTTCGGATACGACCTGCAGGACCAGTGCGGTTCCACCAACTCACTCTCTGTCCGGCCTGACGAAGGCTGTATCGGAGAGTTCCGTGGACCAAACTACCCGAACTACGCAATGAACGTGGGTCACCAGGGAGAATACGCAGCAAT
>CAZXRT010000085.1:0-7831 GCA_964642535.1 uncultured Methanospirillum sp. | reverse complement strand
ACTGTTTTGCCCTTCCCCTGAACTCGTACCCGGGTTTTGTCATATCAACCCACTCATCGCCGACAAGTGCGAGAAGATCCCCGCTCGTCGGTTCAAGAATCCCTGCGATCATCTTGGAAAGGGTGGTTTTTCCAGCTCCTGAGGTCCCGATGATTCCAAATATCTCCTTACGGTTGATAGAGAGGTCCACCATTTCAACCGCCCGGATCAGACCGCGGTCAAGGGAAACATACCGCTTGGTCAGTTCACGGGCACGCAGGATCTCCTCACCAGTCTCTATCTCGTGGAAGACTTCGTCATCGTGGAATCCTTCCATAAAAGCGGATATCACCTCATGGGGAGTCCCCAGAGCCTTTATTGTTCCGTCCTGGAGAAGTATGGCACGGGTTACGATCTCTTCCAGGATCTGGGAGAAGTGAGAGGTGACGACCATCGCCATCCCGGTCTGCTCCGCTGCCTCCTTCAGAGTCTGGTGAACTATCCCTGCGATCTTGGGATCCAGTGTTCCGGTCGGTTCATCAGTGAAGAGGCAGAAGGGTTCCTTTGCCAGCTGGCGTGCCAGTACCACCCGCTGTTTCTCCCCCCCGGACAGGTCCCGGGCAATGTGCATCATCCGGTGTGAGAGTCTGACCTGGTCGATGAGGTCTGCTGCCCGGGAAACCGCATTATGGGACGGGTATCCGACATCATCAAGAGCATGGAGAACGTTGTCGATGACGCGGTCATTCCCGTACAGGGCAAAGGTACGCTGGAACATGATCGCGTTCCGGTGCATGATCCGCCGTTTCATGTGTTCATTTTCAGGATTCCAGAAATCCACGTCCTTTTCCTGAAGGACAGAACCACATTTCGGACAGACCTGGCCTGCCCGGCTCCCGACGGAAACATATTCACACATCTCACACGCGGCGATATGGTAGATCACCCGGCCGCTGGTCGGCGGCTGATCCACACCACGGAGAAGATGCATCAGAACGGTCTTTCCTGCACCGCTCCGGCCTATGATCCCGAGTATCTCCCCTTCCTGGAGGGTGAACGAAATATCCTTGAGAACCGTCTTGGCATCAAATACCATGGAGAGGTTCTCTACTGTGATCAGCGGTCTCATAATGCACTCAGGGGTTCTGGTGTAATGGTTTGCTTTGGTGAGTAATACCTTTTATTTTTTAAAAACCACAACCATTCTGTCAGCGAGGACTCATTCCTGCCGTTGATCAGGCAGAGAGGCCCGGATAATGTCAAGAACGTCCCTGACATCATTGATTCGGTAGTTAGCAGCTGCGATCAGTTCCTCGTGCTTTTGCGGACACTGCTGCTCGGTAAGCACCGCCAGATCTGCAGCCCGCATCGCCAGCAGATCGTTGATCGAATCACCGACCATCACCACGGATGAGTATGTCTCCTTGAGATCACGGACAATCCGCTCCTTCATGGTCGGTGTCGCAACTCCGTACACCCGGTCACGGGGGATACCCAGGTAATCAGCCATCCTCTCCAGTTTCGCTTCCCGATCGCCCGAAGCGATAAAGGTTGCAACCCCCAGTCTGTGAAGGTCGCGGATGGTCTCCCTGGCACCGGGAAACGGGGTGCCTCCGGCAGTGACCACAAACTCGATCATCCCTTTTCCGGTATGGACAATCACCCCGCTGTTCAGGGCCACCACCGCCTCTTCCCGGATCTTTGACCAGATGATCCGCATACACTCCTGCATGTCACCCATCCGGGCATGTACATCGCCGGAGAGGATGCTGCCGATCACCTCGGCCTCGACCACCCTCCGGGTGCAGGATATCCCAAATCCAACCTCCTGCTCTTTCATATATGCGGATAAGAACTGATCCGCAGGAGCGTGCATGATCCCGCGTGAATGTCCGTGGATGACGCAGAGGACCCGGTCAGGATCGGCAAACGTAAGCATGGTCGTCTCGATATCAGGAAACATTCCCCCGGAGATGACATCCTTTGCAATCCGGAAGGTATGAAGAAGTGTTCCGGCACTATCGAAGACGACTGCAGTTGACATTCGGTAAAGAATGATCTCCGGCAGAGAGAATAAATACCGATCGTGCCCGTGATCAGACCACCCCCTGCGGGAAGGACAACTGGTTCTTTGCGGACCATGACGATATCTGATTATGACCCTGGAGGAGACCGCAGACCAGATCAGGAGCATGAAGATACGCGGAGCAGGAAGAATCGCCCGTGCTGCTGCGAAAGCGCTTCTGGAGCACTCTCAATCCACGAATGCGGCAGACCTGGAATCGTACCGGGAGAGCATGATGAAAGGGGCTGAACTCCTGGCAACTGCCCGTCCTACTGCAGTATCCCTGCCGAATGCGGTGAACCTCATATCGCGGCCATTAAACCGTGCAGAATCATTCACTCAGGCCAAAGAAGAGATGGAAGAGCGTGCCCGCACCTTTATCACCCACTCAGAGAATGCCGTGACCAGGATCGGTGAGATCGGAGCACGGCATATCAGGGATGGGGACGTGGTCATGACCCATTGCAACTCTGAGGCAGCCCTCAATTGTATCCTGACTGCCCACCGGCAGGGAATGGAGATCGAGGTGTACGCCACCGAGGTGAGACCCCGGAACCAGGGGCATATCACCATTAAAACTCTTTCAGATGCAGGAATCAAGACGAACTTTATCGTCGACTCTGCGGCCCGGTTTTTTATGAAGGAGGTTGACCTCTGCATCACCGGTGCTGATGCGATCACGGTCAACGGAGCCGTCATCAACAAGATCGGTACCGCTGCAATCGCTCTGGCAGCTAAGGAGGCACGGGTCAATTTCCTTGTCGCTGCCGAGACATACAAATTTGCACCCCGGACGATATTAGGTGAGAGAATCCTGATTGAGGAGCGACAGGCTGATGAGGTTCTTCCTGCAGAGATAAGATCCACCCTGAAGAACGTGACCGTCAGAAACCCGACCTTTGATATCACCCCGGCTGATTATATCGATCTGATCATCACCGAGCAGGGAGTTATCCCGCCTGAAATGGCATACAGTATAATCAAGGAACACCTGCAATGGGATATCGACGATCTCTGCACCGATTTCCCGTACTGTGAGGAAGAGTAATATGACTGACATCACCGCAACATACTATTTCCGCCCAAAGGAGGGAGTCAGCCCGGAGTGGGCTGCCCGTGCCATAGCTGAAGAACAGACAACCGGAACCTGGACCGAGATCTCAACAACCCAGGAATACGTGCATTACCTTGACGGAACGGTCGGAGAGATCACCCCGTCAGGTTCCGGATACCAGGTGGATATCCGGTACCCCTCAGAGATCTTCGAGCCCGGCAACATTCCCCAGTACCTTTCGGTCATCGCCGGCAACCTGTTCGGCCTGTCCCGCCTTGCAGGAGTCAGGCTGCTGGATGTTGATTTTCCGAAAGAGATCATCCCGTTCAAAGGCCCGAAATTCGGAATCGACGGGATTCGAAAACTTGTCGGCACGACCGACCGGCCTCATGTTGGAACGATCATCAAACCAAAAGTCGGGCTGAATCCAAAGGATACCGCAGCGGTAGCGTATGAAGCAGCAGCCGGAGGAGTGGACCTTATCAAGGATGATGAGACACTCACCGACCAGAAGTTCTGTCCGCTGGCAGAACGGCTTCCGCTCATCATGGAACAGCTGGACCGCATCAGGTCAGAGACCGGAAGAAACGTTCTCTATGCCGTGAACGTCTCAACCGCCGGTGACCGGATTCTCGAGCGGGCAGAGCAGGCGAAAGACCTGGGAGCCAACATGCTGATGATCGATGTGATCGTCTGCGGATTTGATGCGATCAGAGTCGTTGCCGAGGAATCATCAATCCAGCTCCCGCTCCATATCCACCGGACGATGCATGCCGCAATCACCCGCAGCCGTGAACACGGGATCTCCATGCGCCCCTTCTGCCGGCTCGTCAGGATGCTCGGAGGGGATCAACTCCATACCGGAACCGTGTCAGGCAAGATGGAGCATGACACCCGGGAACTGATCGGAGACAACCTGACCCTCACCCAGCCCTGGCACGACCTGAAAACGGTCTTCCCGGTTGCAAGCGGGGGACTGCATCCTGGTGGAGTGGAAGCAGAGATCAAAACCCTGGGCAGGGATATCATCCTCCAGGCAGGGGGTGGGATCCACGGACATCCTGACGGGACCAGGGCGGGAGCAGCAGCCATGCGACAGGCCGTAGACGCGACAATGGCAGGAGTTGCCCTGACTGAGTATGCCCGTGACCATCATGAGCTGAAACGGGCACTTGAAAAGTGGGGAAAGGTCTAAGAGGTACGGGAAAAAATATGGAATTACCCTTTGTCAAATTACATGGAAACGGGAACGACTTCATCCTGATTGATGAGTGGAACGGGATCAGGGTTCCTGATGAAATGAAGGGAGAGTTTGCGGCAGTATATTGTGACCGCAAAATGGGAATCGGAGGTGACGGAGTCCTTTTCCTGGGGAAAACCCCGGAAGGCGGACCTGCCATGAGACTGTTTCAGCCTGATGAAAGCGAGGCAGAGATGTGTGGAAACGGGATCCGATGCCTGATCAGATACGCATTTGACATGGGATATGTTACCCGGCAATGCACGGTCAGAACCATTGCAGGTGATATCGGGGCTTTGTGCGGATACGATGACGACGGTGATTTCCTTGTCGAGGTGACGATGACCGAGCCGAAGTTCGACGCCGCCTCCATCCCGGCAAAGGGATCAGGGGATTTCCACGAAATTATCAACGGGTACGAGGTATATGCGGCAAATACCGGCGTTCCGCACGCGGTTGTATTTGTCAAGGACCTGGAGATGCTTGATATCTGCCAGATTGCCCCGGCGATCAGGAACAGCACCTTCTTCCCGTCCGGTGCAAATGTGAACTTCGTAGAAGTCACCGCAGAAAACTCCATCAGGATCCGGACCTTTGAACGGGGGGTTGAATGGGAGACCCTCTCGTGTGGAACCGGAGCAACAGCCTCTGCAGCGGTTGCGTATCACCTGGGCAGGACCGGTCCGGTGGTTGAAGTGGAGACAGAGGGAGGACCGCTCACCATCAATTGTACAAGCGGGGCAACCATGAAAGGCCCGGCAGAAGTTGTCTTTACCGGAATGCTCATCCTCTGATCAAGACAATTATCCTTTTTTTATAAAAGCCGCTCCGATCTTTCCGATAACCAGTGTGATCAGGAGAACGCCCATGATCATCCCGAGTGTGCTCACGACCCGGATGAGGGCAAGATCCTGATACGGCATCGGATATACCGTCCCGCTGGTGGTGACCAGGGAGAGCCCGGTTGAGAGCGAAAATGCAAGATTTATCCCGGTGCCGGCAGGGTAAAACCCGGATATCAGGAACAGGCCGATCCCAAGAATCGTCCCGGTGAGGAGAAACAGAGTAGCTGCACCAAGAAGAAGGTCAGGAACGGGGAGAGCAGTTCTGATGTAGGTAGATATGGCTTTACCGGTCACCATGATCATCAGGAGGAGCAGACAGAGTTCCCCGAAAAAGATGAGGGATGATGCAGCCGGCCAGAGTGACATCCAGATCAGTTCCAGTGAGACGAGGGTCAGGATTGCAGACATCAGGAACCGGTGACGGGACCCACGCATGAGCCACACTCCTGCAAAGAGAATAAAGGAGAAGAAGATGATCATAGCCGGTCGTTCCGATGCCCCTCCGGAGAGGACCGGGTAGATGACCTGAAGAGGGAGCAGACTGACTAACAGAATCAGAAACTCCTGCCGGTCTTTTTCCAGCCTGGCCGAGACAGAAGCATCAGTGCTGGGATCCCTGATTTCATGCATAGGAAGTGTTTATCCCGTCCTGATATGAGTGTATCACCACATTATCAAAATCAGGATACCAGGCCAAAAGCATGCTTCATCCGGTGTTTATCAGTATCAGGAGAGAACTGCCATTCTCTTTCGCAAACCGATATCCTTAATGCAACCGCTAATCAATCATCAGTATCTGAAACAGGCGTAACAGGGGCAGGTATGGCAGATATCATAAGTTCACAGGAAGCAAAACGCTGGAAAGAAGAGGGAAACAGGCTCAGTGCCATGCAGAAATTTGATGATGCCATCCGCTGCTATGAAAAGGCTATCTCCCTTGATCCGGTTGATGATGACACTCATTTTCAGAAAGGGCTGGCGTTTATGAATCTGATCCGCTACCAGGAAGCGATCGATTCATTTGAGCATGCCATCCGTCTGAACGACAAGGACTCCCGGTTCTGGCTGTACATGGGAGTAAATTACCTTTTCATGGGCAGATACAGCAAGGCTATACCCTGTTTCAACATGGTCATCGAGATAGAGCCTGACAATATCCATGCTCTCAGTAATAAAGGTTCAGCACTTGCCGAGCTTGACAAACATGCCGATGCTGTTGCCTGCTTTGATCAGATCCTTGAAAAGGTCCCGGGAGATGTCAATGCCCTGTACAACAAGGGGATCAGTCTGCACAAGATGGGCGAGAACAAGGAAGCCATTGGCTGTTTTAAGCAGATCCTGAAACAGGACCCTGAAGACGCGGACAGCTGGTTTGAACTGGGGATCTGTCTTGCGAGACTTGACAACTGTAAGGAGGCGATCAAGTGCTATGACCGGGTGATCCGGCTTGAACCGAACCATGCCGAGGTGTATGAAGAGAAGATCGAATGCCTCCGCAAACTCGGGCTTGATGATGAGGCTGAAAAACTGATTGCCACCAGGGAGATGGATGAGGGGTGGTGAATACCCCCTTCCTGATTCACCCAATCCTATCCTTATACCACGGTCACGGTTTTTGTATACGGTCTCCCGTAGATAACCTCAACCCCTGATCCTGTTCTTGCAGCCTGATACCGGAGTGTGTATGAACCGGGAGTGACCGGTGCACGGAGGGTAAATGCGAGCTCCCGGACTTTTCCGGACTCAACCCGCACGGACACCGGAACCACCATCCATGCAGGTCCATATTTTGCCGTCTCATCCAGGGCCATGATCCCGATCTGATGTTGCTCTATCCAGTCATCGGATCCGTCATTACCCAGCAGGAGAGTGACCGGGTAAGATGCTCCCCCTTCCATCTCTGCCGGAATGGTATCTCCCATGATGGCCGCATGAATCCCGGACATTACCACAGTCGGATTCTGAACAGGTACGGGAGCGGGATTGAGAGGGGGAGTTGGCTGAACCTTCGGATCCACGGTCAGGATCCCGGCCTTTGCACCATCGCCGGGTTTGAGGAGCGGCAGCGGATCAGAAAACCCCGGGACCGGTTCATACGGACCATCCCCGATTCCATCGCCATCCTGATCAGAAATACCGGCAGCTGCTGGGAGGCTGATCCCTGCCGATGCCCAGTAATTCCCACCCGAAAACCTTCCCCCGATGATACTGGTCAGCTCACGGCGTGGGGTTGCCAGGGTCAGTGTTCCGGTTCCCGGCCCGGGTTTCAGGTTTACTTCATTATCAAGAATAGTATCCGTGATGGTAACATCAGATACCTGTTCGAGCCAGATACCGGACCAGGCATTGTCCCGGACCGTAGAAGAGGTGATCTCATGCCCTGACCCTCCGGCTATATGGATCGCAGACTCACCCGAACCACTGACAGTACTCCTGATGATCTGGGCCTGTCCGTCGTTGATGGTGATGCCGGATTTTGAGCACCCTGATACCGTTACATCAGCGATTCGGACACCTGACTGACCGTTCAGCACGATGCCCTCATGACAGGAAGAGATCGTCATGTCAGAGAGGGAAAGTGTCCGGACAGAAGCGAGTGCCGGGTTTGCCGAGTGATCCATGCCCCAGGGATATGCCGATGAGTCGGC
>CAZXRT010000084.1:0-7832 GCA_964642535.1 uncultured Methanospirillum sp. | reverse complement strand
AGCCGAACCGAGACCTCCCCTTCTGCAAATCCGCCTTCCAGCATCCTGTCAAAGAGTTCTGCCGCCTCCTCCACTGTCTGCGACCGGCAGGGACAGGCCGCTTTCTTCATCTTGAGGTTTTTGAACTCCTCGTTGTCGCACCGGCAGACATATGCAGCACCCTTCTCGATCAGCTGTTTCCCGACATCATAGTAGATCGGAAACCGGTCAGACTGGTAGATCGTCTCGGTGATCTTCAGACCCATCCACCCGATATCTGCGGGAACCATCTCGTATGCATCGGGGTCCACCCGCTTGGGGTCGGTATCCTCTATTCGGAGGATGTATTTCCCGCCATACCGGTGGATGTACTCGTCATTCAGGAATGCAGCCCTGGCATGCCCAAGATGGAGCGGGCCGGAAGGGTTCGGGGCAAACCGCATGATTACCCCGCCTTCTGCTCCCGGAAGGTCTGGGAGAGTATGCTTTCTCTTCTCTTTCTTTTCAGAAAGGGCAGCCAGGAGATCGGGAGCGATCTTTCCAAGCAGTTCCTCCTGCTGGTCATGCGAGAGTGAGGCGACCTCACCCATCACATCACCGAGGAGAGCCTTGAGTTCACCGGCTCGCGAGCGGAGCTCGGGATGACCTCCCATCACCGCTCCCATCACGGCTCCGGCTGCCGGAACACTCTTGTGCTTTACTGCATTCTGCAGAGCAGCCGCTAAGAGAACCGTCCTGAGATCGCTGTCCAATTCAGTACCCCCGCTGGATAAAGAAGTACGCAAGGTCAGAGAGGAGAGTGCGTTCAGGGCAGTCACGGAGGACAGATAATCCGTTCAGGGCGTCTTTTACCATCGTATCGGCAGTCTCCTGCACTGATGCGATGACACCGGAGTTCGTGAGAAGGGATATCACTTCAGTAATCTCTGCAGGACTGAGCGCCTTTTTGTACGGAGCAAGGTCGATACCCTTCTCCCGTGCAGTTATCGCAAGCAGAGTCTGTTTTCCTTCCCTGATATCAGATGCCTGGTCCTTCCCTGACTTTTCTGCCGGAGCCATCAGGTCAATAATATCATCCTGGATCTGGAACGCAGCCCCGATACTGCACCCGTAGGTGTATAAGGCATCAGTCTGCTCTTTCGTGGCACCGGCAAGCAGGGAACCCATCGCTGCAGCGGCCCCGTACAGAACACCTGTCTTCTTGGTGACCATATCCAGGTATTCGGCCCGTGCAACATCCTGGCGGGTCTCAAACGACATGTCCATCTGCTGGCCTTCACAGATCTCAACACAGGTCTTTGCGAGAAGCACCGTTGCCTCGATCTTTGCAGCATCAGGTGCAATCGCATCACAAATCAGGGTAAAAGACCGGGCAAAGAGGACATCACCGGCTAAGATGGCTGCCGGCTCGCCCCAGAGGGTGTGCACGGTCGGCCTTCCCCTGCGGGTCGCATCCCCGTCCATGATATCATCATGAATCAGGGTAAAGTTGTGAGTCACTTCAAGTGCCAGACCGGCCGGGAGAATCGTAGCAGAACTTCCCGCCCGGATGGTATCAGCTGCCAGTTTGAAAAGTGCCGGCCGGAGCCGCTTTCCCCCTGCAAACAGCATATGATTTGCAGCTTGTGAGAGTTCGGTCCCCGGTTTTCCGTAATACTGGTCAAGAAGCGTGTTGACTTCGGTGGCAGTCTTTTGCAGATAGGTCTCCAGATCCATTTTTTCACCGTTCAGGCTAACTTCTGCCGCTGACCGTTGGCCATCAGGAAGAAGTCCTTGTTCAGGGTATACCCGCAGTCAGTGGCAAGTTCCAGGTACTCTGAGGTGAGATCGACCCCTCCGTGTGCTGCAATAACATACTGGGGGGTGAGCAGGGATAGGAATTCGTAATGATCCTCGCAGTACGCGTGACCGGACACGTGAAGTTCGTCAAAGATCCGGGCTCCCTGTCTTTTCAGCATCGTAAACATCCGGTACCGCTGTGCCCGGTTCATGTCATTGGGGATCAGCTGGGCACTGATCATAACCTTGTCACCCTTCTCAATCCGGTAGGGAGTATCTTTCTGGGCAATCCTGGTAAGAATTGAGCCCGGTTCTCCCTGGTGACCGGTCACGATCGGCACATACTCATCACGGCTTCCCTTGATCACACGACGGAGCGTACGCTCGACAACACGCCGGTTGCCAAAGATGCTCGTGGTATCAGGGAACCGGACGTACTTCATCTGTTCTGCCGTGCTGCAGTACCGTTCCATCGATCTTCCCAGGAGAAGCGGTTTTCTCCCTATCTCATGGGCACACTCTGCGATCGTTTTGACACGGGCGATGTGTGACGCAAACGTGCTAACCACGAGGGCGTTCTTGTCATCCTCGTAACTGGTGATGACATCACGAACCATGTTCTTGGCCAGCTGTTCGCTCGGACACCGGCCTTTCTTGTTCACGTTCGTTGATTCAGTGATCAGGCAGAGAACACCTTCTTTGCCGATCTTTCGCAGACGGGCAAAGTCCGGTGGTTCTCCAAGGACCGGGTTTCGATCCAACTTGAAATCAAGTGCATACACGATCGCTCCTTTCGGCGTGTGAAGGACCACGGTTGCCGTATCAATGATACTGTGCTGGGTCCGGACCATCTCAAGGGTGAGCGTGTTTGAGATCGTATATCTCTGCCCGTACCGAAGAGAGTAGAGCTTGTTGTTCACTCCGAACTTCTTCTCACCCTCGATCTGCTGGCGGACCAGTTCAATCGTGTACGGGGTCCCGATGATCGGGGCATTGTACCGGTGGGCCAGTTTTGGTATCGCACCGATATGGTCCAGATGACCATGTGATAAGATGATCGCCTTTACCGTTCCCTCGATCTGATTCATCACCGTATCGTCAGGGATCACTCCCATCTCGATCAGATCCAGGGAATGAGTATTCTCCATCTCGATATCAGGGTTCATCATCAGGGAGTCAAGCCTGATCCCCATATCAATTATGACTATTTCTTTTCCACAGCGGACGGCGGTCATATTTCGTCCGAATTCATTATAGCCGCCCACTGCAAGGACCTCAATGTCCAAGCGGTTTCCTCCTGTTAATTATTTTCGCATGATCTGATCAGCAGTCAGACCGGTGGCATACCACCGCGTCTGTGCGACCTGTGAAACCCGGGTGTGTCCGGTGAGGAAGAGAGCAATCCGCAGTTGGTGCTGGATCGTCTCGATCTCTCCGGTGAGGGCTTCTATTCCATCACACGCCGGTTTGAGCAGGGGGAGGGCCATTCCCCCGAGATGGGCACCCATGGCCAGAACCTTTGCGATATCAATACCGGTTCTGATACCACCGCTGGCGATCACCGGGCCGCCACACCTGACGACCTCGGCAACGCTGACAGCGGTGGGGATTCCCCAGTCACGAAAGAGCAGGCCAAGATCCGAGAGCCGTTGATCCCTGCCTGTATCTCCTTTTCCTGCTCTGTAACTCTCTATTGCTGCCCACGATGACCCGCCATATCCACCGACATCAACACAGGCAACACCAGCGCCATAACAGAGACGTGCGGTCTCCTCTGAGATTCCGCACCCTGTCTCTTTCACGATCACCGGAACCCTGAGATCCCGGCAGAGATCCCGGAGTGCATCAAGACACCCCGTGGCATCATGATCCCCTTCCGGCTGGATAGCCTCCTGAAGGAAATTCAGATGAATGGCCAGGGCATCTGCATCTATCATCTCAACAGCCTTTTCTGCCCATTCGATCCCATGATCCCTGAGCTGGACAATACCAAGGTTGCCGACGATAAACGCGTCCGGGGCAGTATCACGAACAATTGAGAAGGTATCTGCAAGATCGGGGTGCTCGATGGCTGCCCGCTGTGATCCTACTCCGATACCAAGACCGAACTTCTGTGCAGCCTGTGCAAGAACGGCATTCACCTCTTTCGTCTCTGGATGCCCGCCGGTCATTGCAGAGATGAAAAGCGGGGATCCGAGCCGGTGTCCGAGGAAATCGGTTGCTAGATCGAGGTCATCCATATCAGATGAGGGGAGGGCATTGTGCACCAGCCTGATATCCTCAAGGCCGGTACTTCCGGATTCTATCTCCTCTTCAAGGCATATCCGCAGATGATCCAGTTTCCGTGACGATGTGAACTCTTTACGGTTCATGCACCCTCCGGCCTGATTCTGGTTCCGCCATGATCCGTCCCGGCGAGAAACGCCCCGATCTGCGAAATATGAAATATCTCTGACTGAATGCCGGTATCTGCAAGGCTGAGAAGTTCGGCAATCTTTCCTTCCATTCCTCCGGTCACATCAATCGTGCCGGATGTACCTATCCTGACCTGGTGCGCCGTCGAGCGACGCAGCTCCCTCACAACAGAACCGTCCTCTGCGAGCAGGCCGGGAACATCGGTTGCAAGACCGACACGTTCCATTTTCAGGCCTGTTGCCAGGACTCGGATCAGCTGATCACCGGAAACGATGCATGCACCACGAACCTGGTCCATCACCACATCACCGTGGATAACAGGGACCATTCCCAGCCCGATCATCAGGTCAAGGTGCCCGGACGGGTGATCCAGGAGTCTGCCACCGGCAGCCTCCAGTCCGTGCAACGGGTGGATGGAGACCGCTTCTATCCCTGTGGTGCGAAGGGCTGCTACCACCGCACGGTTCAGTTCACTGACCGCTTCATGCGTCTCGAAGATACCCTTCCGGTTTTCCCGGCCGACTCCTTCCTGTATCTTCCAGGTCTTTGCCTGGGGATGACCGAATGAACCGGCACCGTGAACGATCAGCAGGGGGGTATCAGGATATCGGGCAATCTCGGTGGCTATGGCTGCAAGGGTATCCTGCCTGATAGCCCCGGCAGAACCTGCAGTCTTATCGGTGATAACACTCCCGCCAAGCTTAAGTATCGTTCGTTTACGCATCCTTCTCTTTCCGAAGTCCTTCCGTGTCCAGGCAGGTGATGAGTGCCCGGCCTTCTGTAACCTCCAGGGCACCGGCAATCCTGGCCCTGAGGTTCTTGGGTGCAAGGGCCACCATGCATCCGCCACCGCCAGCCCCGGTTATCTTGGCTCCGTATGCTCCCGTGGCACGTGCAGCAAGAACAAGCCGGGAGAGCTGGGGATGGCCCACTCCGAGGGCATCCAGCAGGGAGTGATTCATATCCATGAGCTTGCCAAGGTAGAGCGGCTCGTCAAGATGCTTCATGGCATCATATGTCAGTGCCTCGATTGCATCGAGGATCGGCTCGCAGATCTTCGGGTACTTGGCCTTCAGATCCGCAACCTTCTCGACCATTCTCGCGGTCGAATGCGTTACCTGTGAATTTCCAACCACCAGGTGATAATTCTGGGGGGCCAGCCGTTTGCGGGTCCCTTCCTTGATCAGGAACATCCCCCCGTATGTGGAAACCGTCGTGTCCGTAGGGCTTGCACGCCCTTTCTGAACCCTTTTCTCGATTTTGTATGCGATCTCGGCGATATCATCACGAGTTTTTTCAAGACCGAACTCATCGTTGATGGAGGCAAGGGTTGCAACGGTCACGGCAGCAGAAGATCCCAGACCTGATGAACTTGGGAGCTGGGAATTGATATAGACACTCCCTTTCACGTTCAGTTCCTTGAAACACTGATCAATGTAGGGAGATTTGGCATGATGGGCATGACTGGTCTTCCTGACAGTCACGTACACCCGGGGCCGTATCGCAAGCGCAATGCCGGGCTTTCCATACACCACGGCATGTTCTCCGAAGAGGAACACCTTCCCCGGAGCACTCCAGGTCGCCAATCAGTTCACCGCCAGCGCCGCATACGCGACAACCTGCCCGAAATCACCGCTCGCCTCGCCACTATTGGTATATGAAAGGAGGTCACAGTGACTGATTCCAAACGGTTTAAGCGACTCGATCATCGTCCCGATCGGCCCGAAACCGCAGGCAGTCACCTGTCCCCGCTGTATCCGGTTATAGAATTCACGCACATTCAGATCTTTCAGTGCTTCGATAACAAAAAGATCGTCTTTTTGTGCTTTTGCAGCCGGAACGTAATGCGAGAAGTCGCTTGATGCAACTATCCTGACATCACCGGAGTATTGGCGAATCGCTGAAGATATGACCCGTGATAACCGTTCAGTCTCCTCAAGGGTCTGGTCTCCCATCATCACCGGTACGATCCTCGCCTGCGGGAAGCGGAACCTGATGAACGGGATCTGAACCTCAAGGGAATTTTCATTCCCATACGACATAGCCCGCTCATCAACCGGCAGGGGGATGAGAGAGGCAAGAACAGGGTCATTTTCAACCGGGCCAAGCGGCGTGTCCCAGTCGAGATGTGATATACAGGATGGAAAGCCGCGGTGACTGGGACCAATAATGATGAAGGTACCGTCAAATCCTTCCCGTATCGCAGAAAAAGCGTGGGCGGCAGTCTGACCGGAATAGATGTATCCTGCATGAGGGGAGACGATCCCCCGGCAATCACCGCTGGTACGCGTGGTACCAAAGAATCGTCTCAGCATCCCTTCCAGTTGACCGGGATCAGCCGGGTAAAACATCCCGGCTATCATGCACCGCCTGATCGTCATCGGACTGTTAGATGATATGGATGATACGGATCAGGAAAAACCTTCCTGCTCCCATATCCTCTTGAATCTTACAGGTCGGTCTCGAAGTCTTCCGGAGTCAGTGAGGTGGAGTATCCCTTGTGGCGGAGGAACTCTTTCGCGAGCAGGAAGTAGATCATCGAGAGAGCCTTGCGCCCCTTGTTGTTGGTCGGGATGACGATGTCAACAAGACTGGTCATATTGTTGGTATCGCAGAGTGCAACGACCGGAATTCCGATCTGGAGTGCTTCCTTGACAACCTGGGAGTCGCTGACCGGGTCGGTCACGACGATGACTTCAGGTTCTGCATACTTGGGCAGGATCGGGTTTGTCAGGGTTCCCGGGATATAGCGGCCTGTCAACGGATATGCCCCGATGGCTTCTGCAAACTGACGGGCAGGGAACTGTCCGTACTGACGGGAGGTCACGACAAGGACCCGTGCGGGATCATATTGTGATAGGAACTTGGCTGCGAGCTTGATACGCTCGTCAGTCTCCCTGATATCGAGAATATACAGGCCATCACCGCGGACGCGGTAGATGAAGTTCTTCATGTCGCTGCTTTTCTGCTGGGTTCCGATGTGTACTCCTGCTGCAAGATATTCTTCAACAGAGACAAGCGGTTCGTTCAGTTCAATTTCCATCTCATTTCCGTTCATACATACTCTCCTCAATCCGAATGAGTTCGTTCAGTTTTACCGTTCTCTCTCCGCCGACAACCCCGGTCTTGATGAAGACACACCCGAATGCGGACCCTATGTGGGCGATCGAGGCATCTTCAGTCTCACCGGAGCGGTGGCTTATTACAGTTTCCATTCCGGAGCGGTGAGCGAGAGAGATCGCTTCATATGCCCCGGAAAGGGTCCCGGTCTGGTTCGGCTTTATGAGTACGCAGTTCGCCGAACCTTCCGAAATCCCCTTTTCAATGCGGGATGGGCTCGTCACAAAGAGATCATCACCGCAGACAAGGCAGGAACTGCCGACCTGCCCGGTCAGGGAAGCAAAGGAGACGAAGTCGTCCTCATACAGGGGGTCTTCGACATATACCAGCCCGTATTCATCGACCAGGTCTGCAACATAGGAGACCTGTTCTTCACTCGTTCTGACCATCCCGTCCCGGTACTCAAACAAGCCGGAATCAGGATTGTAGAACTGGCTGGCAGCCATATCAATCCCCATGCTGATCGCAAACCCGGACTCGTCAGAGACGATATCCACGGCGTCTGCAACCACTTCAAAGGCTTCCTGGTCAGTTATTGC
>CAZXRT010000083.1:0-7866 GCA_964642535.1 uncultured Methanospirillum sp. | reverse complement strand
CCTGCATGCAGGCAGATCAGAGCTGCGATTGAGGACGGAATGCCGGTGCTTGGAGAATGCGGAGGCCTGATGTATCTAGGAAGCGGCTTGTCTGGAGACGGGGAGGGGGGGAAAACAGTCAGATGGGTCGATATCCTGCCCGCAGAGGCTCGAATGGAGAAGCGGTTTCAGGCTTTGGGATACACTGCGGGAGTGTCGCTGGGAGGGCCCTCACTCGCTCCGGCGGGAACTCCCTTGCAGGGTCATGAATTCCATTATTCCCGGATTGAACCGGCACCAGACGCCAGGTTTGCAATCAGGCTGAGCAGGGGAAAAGGGATCTGCGATGGAAACGACGGGATGTATGTTGAAAATTGTATGGGATGTTACACCCATGCATACTTTTCTGACGAGATGGCCGGGCGACTCCTTGATGCAGGGCTCATATACCAGCGCCGGTAAAAAATACCGGTCAGGTTTGTTGGAGGGCTGCCCTGAATTTCTGCCCGAAAGGCGGGAAAAAATCCTTTTTTCGCGACATGACGCCCGGAAGGGTCACCGGTTGCGTGCCATATCCCAGCATCTCAACAAGGCCGGGATCTCCGGCAGCGTAGAGGTAACTGACCTGGCCAATAACATCAGTGAAGAGTGCAATGTAGAGGTCTGACCCGTTCCGGTTTTTGAGACGGGACAGAATTTCTGCAATCTGTTCATGACGGGTCGTATGAAAGGAGTCTGAAGCAGTCATCACCTGGGCGATTGTCACCGGGCGATCATACAGGGTATACTCCTTGATATCACGGGAGAGGAGTTCATCAAGAGGAACCTTCTCGAGATCCATCCCTTTCTGGATAAGAGTACTTCCAAATTCGTCAGGATGTAATCCGGTGAGACCTGCCAGGTATTGAGCAGCCTCTTCATCCCTCCGGGTTGTCGTGGACATTTTCATGACAAGGGTATCAGAGAGAATACCGGCCAGAAGAAGGGTTGCAATATCGAGAGGAGGAGTGATTCCCTCTTCGATGTACCGCATGGTAATAATGGTTGATGTCGATCCTACCGGTTCATTCCTGAACTGGATCGGCCGCAGGGTAGTGATGGTGCCAAGGCGATGATGATCGATGATCTCAAGAACTTCTGCAGTCTCGATCCCTTCTGCAGCCTGGGCAAACTCATTGTGATCCACGAGAATGACGGACTTATGGATCTCCTCAAGGAACGTATTGCGCGAAATCATCCCGAGAAGGTGTCCCTCCTCATTCACTACGCACGCCGTCCGGTACGGGGAGTTTGTCACCACGCGGGTGGCTGCCGAGATGGAGTCATCCATATGAACGATCTCGACATCACGTGCCATGATGGATGTGGCAGGATGCGAAAGGTGGATCATCCGTCCAACACTGAATGCATCAAGATCCGTCCGCAGAAGAGTGACATTGCGGGACCGGGCTGAATCCTTGAGACGTTCCCCGACCGGTGCCCCCTCGGCGATGATCATGGCACCGATTCCTGCAGACACCAGGGCAAGGTGTGCCGGTTCATTATCCCCCACGATAGCAACATCATGACTGCCCAACCGTGAGAGAGAGACATGCAGGGCATCGATGACAATCGCAACCTCTCCGTCAAGATGGTCATGGGCACAGAACACTACTTCAGCCTGCAGGATTCTGGCAAGAGTCGTGGTACTGATCGGTCCCACGCGGAGAGGCAGGCTTGCATGAGGCGAGACATACGCACGAGCCAGACCATGCTCACTGACGAGCCCGAGCAGTTTTCCCTTGTCATCCACGATAGGAATGTTTCGGACATCATGCTCATCCATGAGGGTAGCCACATCAATCGCTGCCATATCATGGGGAGCATGCTGCTGGTAGAGAAACGGAATGTCGCTGACAACCGGTTCAACACTCTCAATCAGAGTAGGAGTGGAAAGACCGGTCACACCCAGGACATACTGCGTCTCATCATTGATGTCACCACATCTCCCGGCGATATATGTTGTATCTTCGCGGATACTCCCAAGAAGATGAGCATAGGCAATAGCGCTTGCAATACTGTCGGTATCCGGCTGCCGGTGACCGAGTACATATACTGTCTGCATAGCCTGTCTGAATGAGTATGTGCAGGCAGAAATAATACGTTGTCATGCCTTTGCATATCCCTTTATTAGATAGACTTCCAATTCCTCTATCAGGTATGATATGACGGATGACATCAGGATCGGAGATGCAGCAGGTTCTGCCCTGACCATGCTGGCTGCCGGAGCGGGATATACAGGATCACTCTGTCTGTTCATCGGCGGACTGGCAACCTTTTTCCCTGTCCCCCTGGTTGGTCAGATCGGATATCTGAACGGACCGACAGGAAGTGGTATTCTCTTCATCCTGTGCGCCGGCCTGTCAGCATACATCACCTGGTCGGGACGATATTTCCTGCTGTATCTGAGCGGAGGAATCGCAGGAGCAATGGCTGCATATGATATCCTCAACGCAACCCGCCTGGGATATGTTGTCCAGATGGCTTTGGGAGGGGGATTGTCTGCCTCGATGGGAGGGACTCCTGATCCAATCGTTGCCGGCATGATGGAGAATTCAGGTTTTTCCATACCCACAGGATGGATGGTCATCGCAGCCGGAATATTCATCCTTATGATTGCCCCTTCCCTCGTCCAGAAACAACAGGAAGAAAAAACACCGGTCAAAGAGGTCAGGGATCAGATCCTGGAGACTCGGATGAAAGAACTTGATAACCTGATCATGATCTATGAACGGGGTCATATCACCAGAGATGAGTTTAACGAGCTGAAAAAGGAGATCATGGGACGCAAGTAACACCTCCTCTCCCGAATCTTCATGCAGGTACAATAAAAAATCAGGAATCAGTCATGCCTTTACACCACCGGAAATCCGCAAGGAAAGAACAGTCCATGCAAAAAACTCAGCCCGTTGATCTTGTCTCCCTGGCCAGGCAGACCATGATCAAATACGGCTTTGAACCAGATTTCTCTGCCGATGTGTTCAGGGAAACGGAAATATCTGCCCACAGGGATCACACAGATGCCATATCGTCAGTACAGGATCTCAGATCTCTCCTCTGGTCATCGATTGATAACAGTGATTCCCTTGATCTTGACCAGATTGAATATTGTGAGGAGAAGACCGGAGGAGTAGTTCTCGTAAAAGTTGCAATCGCAGATGTCGATGCATTTGTCCAGAAAGATACGGCAATTGACCGGCATGCTGCCCATAACGGAACTTCCGTGTATACCGGTGTTGAAACATTTCCGATGCTGCCGGATTCTCTTTCAAAGGGGGTATCCTCCCTTCTCCCGGGATCAAGCCATCTCACTGTGGTGATAGAATACTCGGTGCATCCTGACGGATCCTTTATTCCGGGATCATTATACCAGGCGCTGGTATCAAACAAGGCAAAACTGGTGTATGAAGAGATTGGAGACTGGCTGGAGGGGAAAAGCGGAGTTCCGGAATCAGTTTCAGCCGTATCAGGACTTAAGCAGCAGCTCCTTCTCCAGAATTCTGTAGCACAACGGCTTAAGGAGCACCGGAGAAGGCAGGGGGCACTTGATCTTGGTACATTGGAAGCTACCACGGTTGCAGAAAAAGGTCTTGTCCTGGACCTGATCATCCAGGAACAGAACATGGCACGCTGTCTGATCGAGGAGTTCATGGTTGCCGCTAATGGAACAACCGTTCATTTTCTCAACCACGCAAAGATGCCGATGATCCAGAGGATTGTCCGGACGCCGAAAAACTGGGAAGGGATCCGTATGACAGCAGCACAGTTCAGGGAAAAACTGCCCCGGACTCCGGACGTGAAAGCACTTGCCCGATTTCTGAAACACCGCCGTGATGCAGACCCTGAACGTTTTCCGGATCTCTCACTGACCATTGTCAAACTGATGGGACCGGGAGAATATGTCCCCTTTATTCCGGGAGAGCCACCAATTGGACACTTCGCCCTGGCGGTAACGGATTATACACACGGGACCGCTCCGAACCGGAGGTATGTTGATCTCATCATCCAACGGATTATCAAGTCGGTTCTGTCCGGAAAGTCAACCCCCTATTCTGCAACAGATCTGACAAGACTTGCTTCCTGGCTCACCTCCCGGGAAAAGGGATCGAAAAAAGTAGAGCGCTTCATGGAAAAGGCAGCAGCTGCCGTTCTTCTTCAACGACGGATCGGCGATCTCTTCAACGGACTTATCACCGGAGCATCCGAGAAGGGGACGTACGTCAGGATTATGAATCCTCCTGTTGAAGGAAGGGTAATCAAGGGGTGCAAGGGGCTGTACGTGGGTCAGAAAGTCAGGGTCAGACTGATCCATGCTGACCCGCAGACAGCATTCATTGACTTTGACTGCACGGGAAAAACCAGAGAATGAGATATGACCGTTTCAGCAGGATGAATCTGACCTTATTCTCCTTATAAAATACTCTTTTTCCGGATAGTGCCTTCAGGACAGAGTAATTCGAACCGTGCCCCTTGACCGGGGGTTCCACTCTCCCTGATGGAAATGCCGGTGATAGACAGGATTTCACGGGTCAGGAAGAGACCAAGGCCGGTGTTCTTCCCGTATTGATATGAAAAGATCTTCTCTTTCTCGATCAAAGATACACCAACTCCGTCATCTTCACAGATGATGTAGTGATCATCACCGAGATTCTCTATCCTGAACCTGATATAGGTGTTCTTGCCTCCATACCTGACTGAATTCTCAATCAGGTTAGAAAAAACCTTTTCTATAAGGGGATCAGCATACAGTTCAGTATCAACAGGCAGCAGGTTCTCAAGGGTGATATGATGCAGAGAGGTATGGCGGGTGGAATTGATCACAATATCATGAAGATTCTGCCAGACCGGATTCTTCACCCCGATATTCTGATATTCATCAGTAAATTTAACCGTGTCAATTGTCTGATGAACGACACCCAGTGCCTTTTCCACAAAGGTCCACGCATGTACAGGATCATCATTCCTGTCAGCCAGGGCAAGATCCAGGTACCCCTGCAGCGAGTTCAGCTGATTCAGAAGGTCATGCCGGGTGATGCTTGCCATGAGCTGAAGTTTGTTATTTGCCATGGCAAGGGCAGATTCAACACGTTTTCGCTCAGTATTCTCCTGAATGAGATCCTCGTTTGACTGCCTGAGCTCATCAACCGTTTTCTGCAGTTTTTCATTCAGGTAATTGAGTTTTGCATGAACTTCCTGGAGTTCTGAATAATTTTTGACCGCAATCTCATAAGTTGAGAGGAGAATGTTAAGGATCTGCCTGCGATCAGCGGTGATAAGGTACTGCCCGTTCGAAAAATGAACCCGTACCGGTGACCTGCAGACAGGCTGGATTTCAGATTCCATCTCAAGCGTTGAAGAAACAAGCGCATGAATGCGTTCGGGATCATAGGGCTTGATGATAAAGTTATCAGCACCGGATTCAAGGCCGCGGATCACATCTATCGGATCATACAGATGAGTAACCAGGATGACAGGAATATCAGAATAAGACGGATTTTCCTTGACTGATGAACAGAGTTCGTACCCATTCATCTCAGGCATTACGATATCAGTCAGGATCAGATCAGGCCGGGCAGTTTGTATCACTTCAAGCGCTTCGAGACCGTTTGAAGCCATAAGAACACGGTACCCTGCTTTTTGAAGAATGAACCGAAGATATTCTGCCTGAGTCCTGTTATCCTCAACCACCAGAATGATCGTCTGATGATCCGTGGATGATTCTTCTGCCATGCTCACCAAAAGCAAGTATCAACCCGGTTATCAAATAACCTTATAACCAATCTGTCATCAGGATTTATAAATAAGCGTATGAATGGTTTTGAGTAATGAACTCTTTTCAAACTGACTTTTTACAATGTATGCATCTGCCCCAACCATTTTTCCATATTCCCTGTCCTGAGCTGAATCAAGCGATGTTACCAGAAGCACCGGAATATGACTGAACCGGTCATCGGAGCGGATCTTTTCAGTCAGGGTATATCCGTTCATCCGTGGCATATCCACATCTGATACGATCATGTCAAAGGAATACTCCCTGAGTTTTGCAAATGCATCCATTCCGTCATGGGCAGTATGAACCTGGTACCCGGATAGTTCAAGGGTTCTCCTGATGAGCGCCCGGGATGTTGCGGAATCGTCAACAACCAGGATATGCTTGTCAAGAGGCTCTGTCGTTGTAAAGCGGGAAATCCCGGTACCGGTTGAGAAACATTCCTGTATGATCTCAAGAGGGTCAAGGACCATCGCCAGACTGCCGTCCCCCAGAATCACGGCGCCGGTGATCCTCTTCACACTTCGAAGAAGCCTGCCAAGGGGGCGGATTACTATCTCCTGAACACGGATGACCTCATCAACCATACATGCGATCTGCCTGCCGGCATACTCGAGCGTAACCAGGGGAACCAGAATTCTGGTGCCGTGCAGGGAGCCGGTATCAGGAACCTCCAGGATTTCTGACAGACGATAAATACGGATAATTTCCCCATCAATGCGTGCTGATATCCTGCTTCCCCGGTTATATATCAGCGCAGGATCCAATCTGATAACTTTTTTTACCTGCTGAATCGGGAAGACATAGGTCTGGCTCCCTGACCTGACCACGAGACCTCTCAGTGTTGCCAGACGGACCGGAAGAATGATGGATATTGATGTTCCTTCCATCGGATCTGACCAAACTTTCAGTTCTCCTCCAAGCCGGGTGACGGTGTCATCCACGATGGCAAGGCCCAGGCCCCTGCCGGACAGGTCAGTAATTTTCGTATTGGTGGATAGCCCTGATCGAAATATCAGCCATAGCGCCTCATCATCGGTGATGATCTGATCCTGTTTCTCACTGATGACCCCTTTTTCTACCGCAGCCTTTCTGATAAGACTCCGGTCAATTCCTGTCCCGTCATCAATGACCTCGATGGCAATCTTGCCTCCCGAATGGGTTGAAACGCGGATATGCAACGTTCCACTTTCAGATTTTCCCCTTTTCTCTCTGATATCAGGATATTCAATCCCGTGATCGATGCTGTTGTGGATCAGATGCATGAGCGGTGTTTTGATAGATTCTAAAATACGCCGGTCCATCTCAATCTCATCACCTTCGATCAGCAGATCAACCTTTTTTCCCGCACTTCGTGAATAGTCGCGGACAAATTTGGAGAACGATGAAAGAATCGTTGAGACAGGAACGAGAACTGCATCATGGATCAGATCAGAGATCTCATTTGTGCTCGACTCAAGCGCTGCCCGATCCACCTCAGTTGCCCGGATATGAACAGACAGATCATGCTGAAGAGTTGTGACAAACTCACGGTCAAACTTCAGGTATTCGATAATATGTTCAAGTGGCTGAAGTATGTCAGGAGGAAGGGTTGCACTCCGGTTACCGGCAGTAAAATCATGGATCTGGCTGATATCACCTTCAATCTGGGAGTGATTCCATCTCCAGAGAGAAAATGCGCTCATCATGCCCTCCAGCTCACGCATCCGGTGGGTGATGAACAACCGGGTGGAGAGGAGGTCATCAGAACCGGATATCAGGCGGTCCAGTTTATGTGCTGATATCCGGACCGTTCTGCCGCGGGTCCCTTCTGGATGAAGGGGCTGTTCGGCCCGCAGGGGTTCATGGACCGGTGCCTGACGAAGAGAATCAGCCTTCTCATCAGGGTTAACCGGTGATGAAAATGCTTTTTGTGATGATTCTGCGCTTTTTCCCGGCACTCCCGCAGAAGTCTCTGAACAGGTAGCAGAAAAACGGGTTTCTGGTTGGGTACGCATTTCTTCCAGGCTTGCATGCAGGGAAGTATCACAGGACTGCCGGTCGGCTAAATCCCGGAGTTGTATCACGATTTCAGCACA
>CAZXRT010000082.1:0-7933 GCA_964642535.1 uncultured Methanospirillum sp. | reverse complement strand
TGGGGGAAGACTGCAGGGATGATCTCTGCTGTTGACCTTCTGAACGGGATTGCCCGTTATGCAGGGATGGAGATCATCCAGGTGCCGGGAGCAACCGGATTTCTTGATACCGACTACCATGCAAAGGCACGCTACGCCATCGATGCCCTGAAGCGTCTTGATTTTGTGTATCTCCATGTCGAGGCACCTGACGAAGCAGGCCACATGGGAGATGTCAGGGAGAAGATCCTGGCCATCGAGCGGG
The DNA here is from genome assembly GCA_964642535.1 of uncultured Methanospirillum sp. Lineage (GTDB taxonomy): Archaea > Halobacteriota > Methanomicrobia > Methanomicrobiales > Methanospirillaceae > Methanospirillum. The sequence goes on along the minus strand of CAZXRT010000082.1, from coordinate 7,689 downwards.
TAGATGAGATGCTGGGTGAGATCATGAGTGAGTTTGACGGCCGGATAGCCGTGCTCCCCGACCATCCGACACCGATCCGGATCAAAACCCATACGGGAGATCCGGTCCCGTTTGCGATCAGGGGAATCAGCACCGATCAATGCACCTGTTTTTCCGAGCAGGAGGCAGAAAAAGGTGCATTCGGAACCATCACCGGTCCCGGCCTGCTCTCTCTTCTCTTCTCATAAATCCGTTCTTTTTCAGGGCCCGGATGACCGATATGCTATAGTCATCCGGGTTCATATGTATCAGCAGATCATTCCGGCAGACTGCCGGTCCGGGCCGCCAATACCAGGAGGAAATTATGCCGAGCAAGAGTATGCTGATGTGGGATGAAACGCTCTTTCGTGACCCGGATGTCTTTGAGATAGACTACATCCCAGACCAGTTCAACTACCGGGAGAACCAGATGCGCGAACTCTCGTTTCTGCTCAGGCCTGGTCTGCGGGGAGGACGCCCGCTTAATGCTGTCATCCGCGGTCCCCCCGGCACGGGGAAGACCACCTCGGTCAGGAAGATCTTCAGTGATATCGAAGAGATCGAGTCACAGATGCTGACCATCCAGATAAACTGCCAGATTGAGAACACCCGGTTCTCGATCCTCTCTGAGATCTACAAGCGGCTTGCGGGCCACACCCCGTCAGCAGCGGGTAACTCGTTCAAACGCGTCTTTGAATCGATCGCCCAGGCAATGCTGGACCAGGACAGGGTGGTAGTGGTAGCTCTCGATGATGCCAACTACCTGATGTACGAGGCTGAACTGAACAAGATCCTCTATCTCCTGCTCAGATCGCATGAAGCATACCCGGGAACGAGGATCGGGGTAATTGTCATCGTCTCTGATATGGACGTGGACCTCTCCCGTGAGATCGACAGCAGAGTCAGATCGGTTTTTTCTCCCACCGAGGTCTATTTTCCGCCATACGCTGAGTCCGAAATCTACCATATCCTTCGCGAGAGGGTTCTTCAGGGATTATATCCCGGAGTCCTCTCAGACGATCTCCTCAAACTGGTTGCTGCACATACGATGGCGACCGGTGACCTGCGGGTCGGGATCGACATGCTGAAACGAGCAACTCTGAACGCTGAGATGGCAGCAGAACGCGAAATCGGGCGAGAACATATCAAGGCAGCATACAAGGTCTCCAAGTACGTCCACCTGCAGCACAGTCTCAAATCACTGGGTAAGGATGAAAAGGATATCATCAGAATCCTTGCCGAAGAGTCGAAAGCCGAAGAGCAGCTCACCACCGGAAAGGTATATGAGACGGTCAAATCACAGACAGGTATCGGATATACCACCTTTTACGAGATTATTCAGAAACTGGACAGTCTGCGTCTGCTCAACCTGCAGTACAAGGAAGGAAGGGGCAGGACCAGGCTGATCAACCTTCGCTACGATCCCGATAAAATTCTTTTATATCTATAAAAATGGCGTTCAAGCGTCAAATCGAAGTGTTCAATACAGTTCCATCCCAGATGTTAGGGTACTCCACGGGGGTTCGAACGTGATTAGTGTTAATGAATTAGCTCTTGAGATTTTCGATAATCTCGCCAACTATTCAGAGGATTTCAATGTCGCATACCACGAACTTGACAACGGTGCCAAGATCGTGGATTGTGGTGTGGCAGTAGCGGGCGGGTATGCAGCAGGAAGAGCATTTACCGAGATTTGCATGGGCGGTCTGGGAGAAGTGAACTTCCGCATGGGTGAGATCAAAAACATCCCCATGCCATTCATCGAGGTAAGCACGGACTTTCCGGCAATCTCCTGCCTCGGTGCCCAGAAAGCAGGATGGACCGTCAAGGCCGGAAACTACTTTGCCATGGGTTCCGGGCCGGCACGTGCCCTTGCACTCAAGCCAAAGCACACCTATGAAGTGATCGGGTACGAGGACGAGAGTGATGATGCAGTCATTGCCCTTGAATCAGATCACCTTCCAAACGGAGAAGTGATGGCAAAGATCGCAAAGGACTGCGGTATCGAGGTCGAAAACCTCTGCGCTGTCGTTGCTCCAACCTCTTCCATCGTCGGATCCATCCAGGTCTCCGGCCGCTGTGTTGAGACTGCCATCTACAAACTGAACGAGCTTGGATTTGATACGAAAAAGATCACAGCAGCCATCGGCTGTGCCCCCATCCCGCCGGTCAAGGCAGATGCAACCAAGGCAATGGGAACGACAAACGATGCGACGATCTACCACGGTCAGATCAACCTGACCATGAGGGCACCTGAGATCAAGGATTACCTTGACCGTATTCCAAGCAACAAGTCAAAGGGATATGGAAAACCGTTCTATGAGATCTTCAAGGAAGCAAACTTTGACTTCTACCAGATCGATACTTCGCTCTTCTCTCCTGCAGAAGTTACGATCAACGAACTGACCGAGGGAATGGTCTACCACGTTGGGGCAGTCAACCCAGAAGTCACTCTCAAATCATTCGGATACCAATAATCCCACTTTTTTTCGTGGTTTTTCCCCATCATACCGATCAGACGGAAGTCCGGGAAGACAAAAAATGCAGCTGATATCCTGAAAGGTTAGAAAAAATAGAATTAAGCAGAGATTCCAAGAGCAGACAGGAGGTCTTCGAGCGGAATACCGTGAGCTGCTGCAGCCTCACTGACTGTCTCTCCACGGCTGATAGCACACCCGACACAACCCATGCCAAAACGGGCAAATATCGCCCCTGCTTCCGGATTTTCCTGTAATACCTCAAGAATGGTGGAGTCCTTATTTACTGCCATGACTAGTATGTTGCAGATGAAGACGGAAAAATGATACGATACAGGATGGACAAGGGTATCGGCTCATTCCGAAACCGATTGATACCCTGAGAACAAATACACCTTCAGGAGAAGGGAAAGCGCCAGAGGGTAAGGGTCTGGCAGTTCCCAAAAATCTGATACCATGCTCTGGATATCAACACGCTGTCTGAAAGATTCCCCCCTTGAAGTGGCACTGGAAAGCCTTGGGTCACTGTCGCGGGGTATTGAGATTATTGACGGAGGGATGCACCGGATTCCTTCGGTCAGCCTGCTTGAATCATTTCCATACCGATATTCCATCAGGATTCCCCAGCTTGACATCAATCCGGCAAGTATCCATGAACCCATCCGCCAGGCTGCAGTCTCGGTTATCATGGAACGATTTGCGTTTGCTGCCGAGATCAATGCAGATGTCATCGTCAATCCCGGGTTCCTCTCCGCGCAACACGAATTTGCCCTGGCAAGGAAGCAACTCTCCCGCTCAAGCCAGGATCTTCTTCATGCAGCAGACCAGTATGGGATCAGGTTTCTTTTCAGAAACACGGGCCGCTGGGAGAAATACCTGCTCAGGACACCTGAAGATCTCAGCATGATCAGCCAGGTCCCGCTCGCCCTTGATATCGGACATGCCCATGTGAACGGATGTCTTCCCCAGTTTCTCCATGACGGGGCAAGCCGGTACCAGTACCTGTACGACTGCAAAGAAATCTCTGAAGAACACCTCGAAGTCGGACAGGGTTCAATTCCGTTTAAATCGGTAGCTGCATCGATGTATGCACACGGGGCACAGGGAGTCGTAGATGTGCCAACCTACCGCGGGGCATACAACAGCATCAGAGCGCTGCGGCAATATGGAATCGGATAAGGAGCTGGGTGTGAGAGAATACCGGATAATCTCGTGGAATGTAAACGGCCTTCGGGCCGTATCGGGAAAGGAGATAGCAGGGGGAGAAAAATTTCCAGAGTTTCTGGTACATGATCATCCCGATATCTGCTGTCTGCAGGAGACCAAGGTTGATGCAAAGAGTCTGCCATCCGGCCTTGCACGGATTGGCACCTACTTCTTTTACCTGAACCCCGCTGTTCGGAAAGGATACAGCGGGACCGGCCTGTACTCGCTCAAAGAGCCCGAAGAGATCAGATACGGGTTCGGGTCACCGGAATTTGATACCGAAGGAAGGACGATCATCGCCCGGTTCCCCGAATTTATCCTTTATACCATCTATTTTCCCAACGGTGGTGCATCAGATGACCGGCTTGCATTCAAACTCCGGTTTTATGAAGCGTTCCTGGAACATATCAGGGAAGAAGATGCAAAAGGAGAGCGGATCGTCATCTGCGGGGATGTGAACACGGCACATCAGCCACGGGACCTGGCACGCCCGAAAGAGAACGAAACCGTATCCGGATTCCTCCCGGTGGAGCGAGAATGGATGGACCGGTTCTTCGAATCCGGGTTTATCGATACCTACCGGATGTTTGAGTCAGAAGGAGGTCATTACAGCTGGTGGGACTACAAAACCCGGGCACGGGATCGGAATGTCGGCTGGCGGATCGATTACTTCTTTGTCAACGAACGGATGCGGGATCATGTCGCAGCGTCCACGATCCGGACTGAGGTGGTGGGATCTGATCACTGCCCGGTCGAACTGGTGATACGGTTCTGACGTGCTCATTTATCCCGCAAATCCCCGGTATCAGGTGATCGGATACCGGAGCAGGGCAGCAATGCCTCCAAGTTTTTCCAGGCGTTCCCCGGGTTCAAACCGGGTGGACAGGATGACCACTCCGGCACGCATTGCTTCTGCCCCATTAATGATGGTGGTGATATCAGGGTCATGAAGACCGCAATCTGCAACTAGCAGGGTCTCGACCGCTCCAAACTTTACCGCGTCCGAGACCTCCTGTCTTCCATACGCTGCCGGTTCATTCTTCGCAATTCGTGCGATGAGCTCTTCCATGAAAGTCACTTCCCGGGCAAGCTGAAGATCCCCGGTCAGTTTTTCCAGGACTCCCTGGCCGATGACTTCCTGGACTGCACCTCTCCCGCTCCTCCTCGTCTCAATGACCAGAACCGGGGCCGCCCGGTCCGGCTGCAGGCTGCGAAGCCGCTTTGCAAAGTCTTCCTTGATAAAACCCGGGCCTGCGATGATGAGCGGGCCGGTCACGGGAGCAAGAACTCCGATGACGGCATCATACATGTCCTGGCGGGTACTGCATTCCATCCCTTTCCCGCTCCCTGCCGTGACTGAGAAGACCTGGTGCGGGCCGTAACTGTGCATCCGGTAGAGTTCGGCCTCACCTTCCTCAATCGCCAGAATATGCACGGCTCCTGCTCCAACGCTCCTGACCGCCCGATCAATCCGGTCAAGATCTGCCTGGTGCCAGGTCCTGATCACCGAGACTTCATACCCGGGTTCCAGGTTGAGGGTATGGTGGGAACCTTCATCGACACCACTCTCGATACATCCAAAGACCCGAAGCCTGACTGCATAGTCATGGAATTCCACCTGTTCAACCCGTATCCCGAGCCTGACAGGCCGTTTCTCCTGTTTTTCCGGACGGAGCCGGTCAGTTGCCCCTTCCACGCTGCGAAGCGTGGTTGCATACACGAGACAACCGGGCAGGATCAGATGCTGCAGGTGCCAGAGATCATCTGCCGACTCGGGAAATAACCTGATCTCCCCGAAAGACCGCTGAAGTTCCCCGATGTCAGCCTTCATTCTTCTTCCCTGATATCAGAACCCCCGGGAGGGACAAAGGCAGCGATTGACTCAGTATTCAGGGCAAATTTCAGGGCTTTCTGCTCTGATACCGAAAGCCGGTCCCGCAGGGAACGGACGGCTTTCTTGGCCACATCATTCGGTTCAAATGTTCCCGGCCTGATAACGATCCAGGGATCAGCCCGGTTTTTAATGGCAGAGAGGGGACCGCCGATGATCCGGGTCTCGGGTTTCTTCTGAAGTCCGATGGCAACCTCAAGGGGTACATCCCTGAACCACTGGCGTTCTCCCCTGACCATAAAGGAACCACGGGACAGATATTCCCCTGACTCGGCTGTCTTGGATACCTGGTCAGGACGGGCAGCATACACATCAGCGGTCACAAAACCGGAACGCCAGGCACCGGAGAATGCTGCTGCAAACCTGCTCACCTCATCCCAATGCTCCGTCTTTCCCTTGACCACCACCACACTTGCCCCGTGGATATCTGCATGGACAAACGTATCCCCGCCTTCAAGGTACTTCTTTACGAGATCCTCGTTCTGCCCTGCGTCACGACCGCCAATGACCAGGACACCATCAGAGGTCTGAAACCATCTGAACCGGTGATACCACCGGTTTTTAGGCTTGCTATATCCGGATGCACGGGCAACCGGCCGCTGGATCTCGCGTTCCATGGCAGCCTTTGCACCGGTACGTTTGCGCTTGAACTTTTTGATCTGGTCATAGTAATGACCGGCATTCTGTTCCACGGTTTCATGGACACAGATCCTGACCGGAAGGCCGAGATCGAGCTCGACAGCAGCCTCGGCTGGAAGAACCTGGATAATTCGCTTTCCGACTCCTGATGCATCTGATGCGAGGATGTCACTGATCTCCTGCCAGGAACGGTTTTGTGAGGCCGCTGAGAGAGTGGTGATCACTTCCTGGACAAACCCATACTCCTCGTAGATCTTCCCGACTATCTCTTCAAACCGTGTAATCTGTTTCTCAAACTTTTTTACAGCCGCTTCCTGCTGAATCCTGATCCGCTCTTCCCGGGGTATCTTTGGCCTTGACTCCTTCACCTCCCTGACCTTTTTCGGGTAATAGGTGACCAGTGCCTCACTAAAAGAGGAGAACGGACCCTGCAGAACGGGATCTCCGGTCGATACCGGATGACAGCCGGATTTTGTAATCACGGCCTGAGTGCTTTGCCCGGCTTCACTCAGAAGTTCCTGGATGGCATCATAGACAAGCCCGGCATCAACTGATGCTGCAGCACTCTCCTTGGAAATCCCGGTCTTGTTACAGATGTATTCCGCATACATCCCCCCGAGAAACGAACCGACGGCAAGGGACCGGACAATATCCCGGTCATCTGCCTGGAGCATCCCGGCGAACTCTTCGCGTGACTGCAGGCCTGCATCTGCAGGAGGAAATGCGTATACCACCCCGGGAAGAACATTCCGATCTTTGAACTTCTGCCTGGTAAGTGGCTGAATGATCGAATAATCCTCATTACAAAGGATGATGTTTCCAATATCATAGACTTCGATGATCAGATGATAGACCTGGTCCGCCTTCTGGATATCAAGGATAACTGTTCGCTGCAATCCCTGCTGCCTGATATCCAGAACCCGTCCGCCGTTGAGATGCTTACGCAGGAGCATGGCAAAGGCCGGGGGAATCTGGGGAAAATCCGGAACTTGTGAAACCAGGTGAAGACGTCTTCCCGGTTCTATCAGGACAGTATGTTTTTCCCTCTCCTTGCTGTTCAGCCGTATTGCTGCAATCCGGTCCTCACCCTGATAGACCTTGTGAACCCAGAGCGGCAGGAGCCTTCGCAGCTCCGCGGTTACCGCAACGAGATCCACTCCACTCATTCCCTGCTGGGTCGCCATAATATTTCCAGATTATTGATGAGAGAGACGGGGATGCTACATTCATGGATGAGAAGTATCAGTTCCCATTTGCATCCCGATGAAAGAATTGCTTCTCCTGATTATTATGAGTTAAAACAGGTGAAAAAACCGGCAGCCCAATGATTGCAGATTCCCGGAGATAGTGCCTGATATGACAGTGAGTCTTCAAAAAGCGCTCTTCATTATCCCAGACAGGGTTCGGGAAACAACAGAGCCGGCCTGAAATGCCTGCAAATAGGTCAGGATGCCGGTC
>CAZXRT010000081.1:0-7968 GCA_964642535.1 uncultured Methanospirillum sp. | reverse complement strand
AATAATCAATGTTGTCCCCGTTGATGGAATACGGGAGGTCAGAAATCCCGTCAGAATCCTGATCCGGTGTGGTGGCTGAGAATCCTCCTCCATTCAGATCAAGCCAGACATTTCCTCCCTTCACAGAACCGCCGGCGATATTGACTCCCGGTGACGGCTGGATACTCCAGATATTCTTCTGTCCCTCGTTCACAACGGCATTGAACTGATTTCTGAAGTAATTATTGGTAACGGTGTTTCCTGAGGACTGGAAGAGTCCTGCTCCCAATGCATTATCTTCAAACCGGTTGTCCGTGATACTGCTGGAGATTACCTGGTCAAAACGGAGGCCGATGTTGGTGCAGTTCCTGAACTGACAGTTGGTGATTGTAGCACCTTCAATCCGGTACAACCAGAGCCCGAAGTCCACTCCTTCAAAGATACAGTTTTTGATGACAATATCCTTGATCATCGAACCCCCGTCCACGTATACTCCTGAGGTGTACCCGGTCGGAGTCCCCCTGATTACATGGCCTCCTCCATCAAGAGTCACGCCGGTACTGGAAATTTTTATCACATTATCCCTGGTGCCCCCGTCGATGTCACGCATCACCAGGTAGGATCCGGGTGTCTCGATCTTGGAAGGGGAATAGACCGGAGTAGCCCCTCCTGCCTGTGCATATGCGCCGATCTTTACGATCTGGCTGGAAATATACTGGGTGTAATCGGTATTCTTCTCCTGGGCAGTGACATTGGAATCAACCCGGATCATCACCTTGTAGTCCCCCGGCTTGATCTGCTTGGATATCGCATAGTTGTTTTTGAATACCTTCAGCTCACCGGGGTTGAGGACCACATCCCTGAAGTCACTTCCCAGCTGCATGCTGATGGTATCCTCCCTTCCATCCCTGACCAGAAATGATTTGATTCGAAGGCCTGAAATCTCATGGTTTTCGTTATTTGCGATCATCACTTCGACAGAAATCCGCTCATCTGGGATCTGTCCGAGCGGAATATTGCCGAGTTGTGATACATCGATCACTCCTTTCGCATCAACGATTGTCACTCCCTGATGGATACCGGGAGCGTCATCATCACCTGTTGCACTCCAGACAAAAATCGATGCAGTCAGAGCTGTCAGACAGAGAAAAAAAGCGATATATCTTGCATATCCGTGTTGTTTTAACTCAAGCGTGAAAATACGCCTATCTTCTGATGGATCCATCCTGTTCCCCCTTACTGGCCTGATACACCCCACACCATTCTGCAGGCCCGTAATTATCGAAGCTGATAGAGATAATGTATAGCTATTGCTATAATAATAAGTATTGAATAAAAAACCTATCCGTCCTGATAAACAATGTGGGAGGAGGGATTCGAACCCCCGAACGCCTTCGCGATAGGACCCTAAATCCTACTCCTTTGACCTGGCTCGGATACTCCCACACAAAAAGGAAATGTGGCTGGTTCAGTTAGCCTGGGGAGAAGCAGTTCCCTCAAGAACCTGCCTGACCTGAGCCTGCAGTTTCTCGAACTTTTCCTGGAGGGCTTTTTCCTGCCGTTCGATAGATTTGATCCTGACTTCAAACATCTCGATCTTCTCCTGGAGTTTTTCAAGCACTGTCTCTTTTGGCTTTTGTACGACGATCGTTCCAACGGTCATATACACACAGGCGTCTGCTGAAGCATCATTCAGTTCCTCAACTGCCCGGCGTGACTCCTGGGCTGCAAGTTCGTACTGGTTTTTCTGGCTGACGACCGTCTGCAGCTGCTGTTGCAGCTGCTGAAGCATATTTATCTGGTTCTGGACCTTTGGTGGAATATTGTTCATGGTCTGGTTCCCTCACTATGTTATACTCATGCAGTTTTTAGCTAGATCACTCATCTCTTCAGAAACCTGTACCAGCCTGAGCCAACTGTTCAGGGCAGCACGAAGGGAGGAGAGATCAGATGCCTGTATGGTCACCTCTAAGATCTTCCCGGCAGAACGGGAACACGTTCCGAGGGTTCTTCCCGGAAAATCTACCTCTTCTTCAGGGCTGAGTGATGCAAAGATGATATCCGAATGGTGGGTCTCAAACCTGAACCGTGCTTCATGAATCATTCGGGATCACATCGCATTTTTTTATTTTCAGGCAGGTATGTCTTCTCTGGGGTCCGTCAATTCTGATGATCAGATCATCACCGGTCTCAGCAATGACAGGATATTCCCCGGTAAGACAGCCGTGAAGTTCGGGATCTGAAGTCACCACGCCCCTGGTAATGAGTCCTTCCCGGCGGAAACTGTCAGCCCTGGTGATCTTTCTCTGCAGGACCAGAGATCCTTTCTGATACCACTGAAGGATCATATCATTCCCGTCCTGTGCAAAGATGAAAAAAGATGGATCAATATCGGTGAGATCGCGGATCCCATGCTTTCCCCGTGCCAGATATCTGGCGCCCAGGGCAAATGCGAGATCCCGTGCTACAGCTCTGCTGATGGTGGTTGATCGACGCGATGTCGTTACCAGCGTCATCGTGCTTTTAATTCTTTAATCGCAGCGCCGCGTTCTTTGAAAAGAATCCGGTGTCCACAGAATGGACAACGGACATTCATGTCGATCTCTACCTTCTGTTTACACCTGGCACACTTATAGGAGCCGGGCATAGGGGTTCATCCCTCCTTGACCGTCCGCTCAATGGCGCGGAGCGCAACCTTCAGGTTCGGAGTAACCGGGACATATGCTCCGCCGGCATACTTGAAGGAACATTTTCTGCATTCCCAGATTCCCGTCCCTTTCCGTCGCACGGCAATATTGTCACACCGCGGACAGGTGTGAGTTGCCTTGGAGATTACTTCAATCTCACGTACGCGCTTACGGATAAATCTTCCATATCGTGGACCAAAGCGCCCGGTCGAACCGGAGACTCTCCCTTTGGCCTTGGTGCTGACTCTACCCATACAAGATACCTCTATCGAATGTCCTTTTTATTCTGTTTCTGGTTCCACTTATACTTACTTGATGAGTTTTGTTTCAGCTTCTCCCCTGCTCACCTTGTTTACCAGGTCGTAGAACTCATTCTGGATTCCTGCCGGGATTGTTACCACGCAGATCCAGGATCCGTCCTTCTGCCACTCCTGCTGTTCTATGGTAGCCGCGGACTGGATATCTCCGTAAGCACGTGGTGCATAATCCGCGGGGATCCGAACAGCGATCTTCACCTCATCAAACTTGATCGGGATGAGCGGCCGGAGGGCTTTCATCGTCTCCTTGACGAGTTCTTCCAGCCCTTTAAATGGATCAATATTGACCCTTGCCTCTTCCATAGCCATCTCGATACGCTGAGGGGGATGCGGATGTCCGGTCTGCGGATTGATCGCGTTGCGCGCAATAAAGAATACGACCTGCTTTCTCTTTTCCGCGATCATTGCACGGCGCTGTTCAGCAGTGAGGTGGATCTCCCCCTTGGTGATGATCTTTCGTGCAATCTCTTCAAAAGAGGTAGTTGAGAATGCCTTCTTTAATGCCTCATCTGATGCCTTCTCTGCCTGTGAGGCATTTTCAAAGATATAGAGGGCAGCCACGGCATCTTCGATATCGAGATCAGCACCCTGCCTGATCTGCGCTGCCAGGTCCGGGTCAACCAGGATCTCGAACCGCTCACCATGACTCTCGATCCTGGCAACCACTGCATGATCAAGTGGTATCATGCATGCTCCCTCCCTTATTGTGCCGGGGGTTGTTCGATGTACGTAGCAACCTCTTCCCTGCTCATCTTTCTGAATACTCCGTCCTGCCGGGAGATAACGCCTATCTCAACGGTTCCCACATCAAACTTGCCTTCCGTGGCTTCATGCAGGGCTTTGAGCCCGAGCCTGATGGCGTCATCGAGAGAACATTCATAGACGTACTCCTCTTCGAAGAGCTTCATGACCGCAGGCCGGCCGGTTCCGATCCCGGTAGCCTTGTATTCAAGCAGGGTTCCACTTGGATCAGTCTCAAACAGTCTGAAATGGCCGTCAGATATCCCGGTGATCAGGAGGGCAGTTCCATACGGGCGTGCTCCTCCGAACTGGGTGTAGGTCTGCATATGGTCGCCGAGTTTTTTGGAGAGAGTCTCCACATCAATCGGTTCATCATATGAGACCCGGTTTATCTGTGCCTCTATCCGTGCCCGGTCAACCAGGGCACGCGCATCACCTACCAGTCCAGAAGATGCAACTCCGATATGCCCGTCAATTCTGAATATCTTCTCGATTGAATTTGCTTCAAGCAGTCGTGAGTTGATACGCTTGTCTACAATCAGAACGACTCCGTCCTGACACTTGATGCCAACCGCCGTGGTCCCCCGTTTTACTGCTTCCCGGGCGTATTCTACCTGGTAAAGCCGCCCGTCCGGACTGAAGACGGTTATCGCACGGTCATATGCAGCCTGATTATTATTCATCATAGTACAGGTCCTCGATATCCTCTTCTGTTATATAGAGAGGTATGTGAAGATTAATGCCCTTCTCTTTGAGATCTATCTCTCCGGATGACCGGATTACTGCCATGTAATGACAGTCGCCCATTTTTACGACTCCGCCCCGGGTCGAAATGAGTTTCGGCCCTGATTTCAGCTCCCGCAGCGTCCGGATCGTGCCGGATATCCTGACGGTATGGATTACGGCCTCATTTCCGTTTATCCGGCACACTGCTGCGAGAGCAGCTTCAACGCAGGTATCCATTCCCCGTCTGTACCTGAAGATGGCGTGCCGGTCTGATGACTCCATGACTGCAATCCACGCTTTTGAAGCTTCCAGATCTCCAAAAAGCGATGAAAATACCTCTGAAGCAGCCAGGTAAATCTCTCGTGGCTGTGGGGTTTGTCCGGCTACCCGGATTTCTGCAAGCATGTACCGGTAGTTTTCACGCATGGAAGGGCGCAGTCTCATCCTGATACCCTCCGCACCGGGGTGTATTTTTCAGAAACAGAGATGACTGAGGAGAAGGATCGATCAATCAGTTCCCGGTTCATTCCCATCTCACCAAGCAGGGCTCTCATGGCACGGGGGCTGCGCATCTGGAAAGGACTGCATGCTCCGCTTGATATCGTCAGGGGGAATTCGTACCTGCTCTCGAGAAGAAGGATCTCTTCGTATTGCCTGATTACGCGCTGACGTGCCACTCCCCTGAGCTCACAAAGGGGCGAGATCCTGATTTCGATGGCAACATTCCGTTCCGCTGCATACTGTGCACAGACACGGTCAAAAGAGTTCTTCGGTGAGAGATGAAGATCACAGAGAACATGGACTCCCGGAGATGATAGCACCCCCCGGTTGAATCCTTCATCTCCGGCCCTGACAAGGCAAAGAAGATTCTCATTTTCTGCAGTCCGAATCTCTTTCTGGACATCACGCAGAGCAGGAGATGTTATGTAGCGGGCATGAAACCGGGTAAATGAGGAATCTTCCTCCTGAGGTTCAGGACTATTACAGATGACGGCCCCGGAAAATCCAAGATGACGCAGTTCGGTGACTATTCGTGAAACCGATTGGATTCCTGAAGGAAAAGGGAAAACACATCCGTCAATGCACTGCATCGAGAAAAAAATTATTTGGCCCGGTTGGCATGAGACCGGATGCTGGGGCGGCACTTCTCAGTTCCACTTCCCCGCTTGCCCATGCCACGGCCTTTCATACCGGCACTGGTCTTTCCACGTTCAGCACGGCCCCGGTGCCCGGGTTTGGTAATCCAGTTGATCTTTGGATCGTTGATTACAGAGGGGTGATGCGGATCCACCAGGATTACTTCATACCACTTCTGCTTTCCATCTTCCCCGACCCAGTAGGAGTTCAGCGCTTCCATGTTTGGATATTTTCTGCATGCGCGCTCTTCTGCGATACGCTGGATGCTTTTTCCCATGGTCCGCTTGTTCACTCCCATCCTGGCAGTCCGGCGTGCACGGACATATCGTCCTGTCCGGCGCCCGCCACGGCGGACTTTTACTCTGACAACAACGATGCCCTGCTTGGCGCGGTAACCGAGTGAACGGGCGCGGTCAATACGGGTCGGATGACTGACCCTGACCACACTTCCTTCCCGGCGCCATACCTGCATACGTTCCCAGAGGAGGGCACGAACTCCGGACTTAGCCGGAACTTTCCATGCATCCCTGACGTATGCATACATTGATTTTGCCATAATTGCTCCTAGGTTCAGCCGTTATCCGGCTACATTCCTTAACGGGACGGATCCCGCATTCCTTACATGGTATGTGTTTGTGCTATTTAATCGCGTTCCAACAGGGAAGGAGCCCCTTTCAGTTTCTCATCAACCCTGATCTCCCCGATGCGGGTGACCGGATACTGGCCGTTTTCATCCTTTTCCGCGGATTTTACCATGTCCCAGATGGTGAGAAGGGCGACGCTGACACCGGTAAGAGCTTCCATCTCTACCCCGGTCTTCCCTGATGATATGACAGAGACGCGGGCAGTTATCCTCTCCTCTCCCAGATCAAAGGAGATATCAATTCCATGGACCGGGATTGCATGGCACATCGGAATGAGGCGGGCGGTATCTTTCACGGCCAGGGTTGCTGCAACCCGTGCAGTTGCAAGGACATTTCCCTTGATGCTGGTACCTTCGGAGATTGCCCTGACTGTCTCTTTTCGCAATATGATCACCCCGGAGGCAGTTGCTTTACGGTATATCTCTTCTTTCGCTGAGACATCGACCATCCTGGCCTTCTCTCCTTCGATATGGGTAAATTCCGTCATTGGATTGTCTCTCTTGTGTGGGTATACAGAATCTGGGGGATGACAGATAAGAGATCCTGTGCGGTCATTCCGTACCCTTTCCGGGCAGAGACGATCTCTCCTGCCCTGCCTGTTGCATACGCAGCAATGCAGGCAGCGTCAAATGCAGGCAGACAGGCAAGAAGTCCCCCGCAGGTCCCGGCAAGAACGTCGCCGGTCCCCCCGGTAGTCATCGCCGGTGTGCCGGTCCGGTTACATCGCACCCGGCCCTGGCCTGCAATAATATCGACGGTGCCTTTCAGGAGGGTGACTCCCGGGATCCCGGCATGTAATAGCGTTTCAGCTCTGTCAGGAACACTTTTTCCGGGTTCTTTTCCGGTAATGCGGGTAAATTCCCCGCTATGGGGGGTATACACCGTCTCGCCTGCCTGGGGAAGAGGCAGCCGGAGAGCATCTGCATCAAAAACTGCTTTCCTGCACTCCGGAGCCAGGGTTGATACGACATGGTGAGATTTGGAGCCCAACCCCATCCCGCAGACCACGACATCGGCATCTTTGCATAAAGCGCAGAGTTTCTCTGTCTCCTCTTCCCCGATGTGATCTCCCCGGAGAGGGACATGAATAAGGTCAGGAAACGGGAGCGAGGCAGGGGATGCGATTCGTACAATATCTGCTCCTGCCCGTAATGCAGCCATTCCTGCAAGGTATGGGGCCCCCTGGTATGGCCCCCCGCCAATAACCAGGACAGATCCCCCGGCTCCTTTATGGGCCGCTGGAGAACGCTTCGGGATCAGCAGAAGATCGCCTGGTCCTGTACAGATTTCCGCAAGGATCGGGATGCCGATACTGTATACTTCAGCGTTCTCCGTTTTTGCCCGATGGAAGGCACAGATGATGGTGGGGGTGATCCCGGGGGTCGGGAGATCAGCAGAGATGATGGGTTTTTTTGAATCGTTTGCCAGCTGCACACAACTATAGAGGGGTTCCCTGAGGGTTCCGGCTGAACCTGTCCCAAGAAGGGCATCGACAATCAGATCGGCCCTTGAAAAGAGTTCCCGGTGACTGAGGATCTCTTCCCTGCTTTGAAACCTGCATATCCTGACTGAACAGTGGGCCAGAGCAGCCTCCTGATGGATGAGAGCCGGCGTCGGATGTGTACCCGAGTACTGGCATACCGATACATCCATTTCACGAGCCAGGATTCGTGCGGCAACCATGCCATCTCCTCCGTTGTTTCCTGATCCGCAGAGGATCAGGACTGATCTGGGCTG
>CAZXRT010000080.1:0-7997 GCA_964642535.1 uncultured Methanospirillum sp. | reverse complement strand
TCTGCTGACAGGCCTGATTTGTATCGACGATGGTGATATGCTTCTTCCGGTTTTTAAGAACTTTTTCCGGATATTTTTCCAGCATATTTTCCATCATATCTTCGCTCATTGACATTTCAATCAAATCCTGTTTTACCAGATTGCTGCTTCTCCGGCTTCTCCGGTTCTTATACGTACTGCATCGGCGATTGGCAACACGAAGATTGCTCCGTCACCGACCGCGTTTTCAGTTTTATTAGCCCTGGTGATGGCGTCGACGATTCGTGGCACGTCATCGTCGTGAGCGAGGATGGTAAAGAGACGCCTTGGAAACAGGCGGGTTCCATCAAGGAAACTGGTGACCTGTTTCAGTGTCTCTTTACCATCGAGAACTTCATTGCATCCAAGGGACAGGAGTTCTTCTTTTCGTTCCTGGATGATTGCCGGGTCTTCTACAGGCTTTCCTCTGCCAAGAACCTTAATTGCAGTAAATCCCGCAACTCCTGCATCGATCAGGGCCTTTTTTGTAGCATTCGTCTTATTCATCCTGACGACTGCCATGATCTCTTTCATGAGATGTGCCTCGCCTTCAGAGACCTCGGCCGCCCCGGGAGATCGTGTAAACCTCTTCGAGTGGCGTGATGAAGATCTTACCATCACCAAATGTTCCGTCTTCGCCGGTCCGGGCCGTCTTGAGGATTATATCGATGATATTTTCCCGCTCTTCATCGTGAATGGCGACCATGATGAGGATTTTTGGAATCTCATCATAAAGCATTCCACCCATCTTGATACCCTTCTGTTTTCCTCTGCCGACTACATCAACGACAGTTGCTGCCGGGAATCCTCCCTTTGACAGTTCTGCCAGTACTTCCTCTTTCTTTTCGGGTCTGACTATCGCTCTGATGAGTAACATTTCTGATTCCTCCTTTTTCCTTACAGGGCATCCAGGAATCCGTGCTGCATCATTAATTCTTCCAGCCGGTCCTGGGTCATCGGTTTTGGTTTGACAAACAACGTGTTTGAGTCGATCGCACTGGCGAGATTCTTGTACTCCTGTGCCTGGCCTGATTCGGGATCGAAATCTATGACGGTCTTCTTGTTGATCTCAGCCCGCTGAACCAGATTGTCACGGGGGACAAAGTAGATCAGCTGGGATCCAAGTTCTTCTGCAAAGGCCTTGAGCAGAGCATGCTCGTTGTCAACCTTCCGGCTGTTGCAGATGATACCGCCAAGCCTGACTTTTCCGTTTTCTGCGTATTTCTGAATACCTTTGGCGATGTTATTTGCTGCATACAGAGCCATCAGTTCTCCGGATGCGACGATGTAAATCTCCTCTGCCTTTCCTTCACGGATTGGCATTGCGAATCCTCCGCAGACCACATCACCAAGCACATCATAGAAGACGTAATCGAGATCCGGGGTGTATGCTCCGAGCGATTCGAGCAGGTTGATTGACGTGATGATACCACGACCTGCACATCCCACTCCCGGTTCAGGACCTCCGGACTCGACACACATTACTTCTTTGAATCCTGGTTTCAGGATTGCATCGAGTTCGATATCATCGCCTTCGTCCCGCAGCGTGTCCAGAACGGTCTTCTGACAAAGCCCGTGCAGAAGCAGACGGGTTGAATCTGCTTTCGGATCACATCCGACGACCATGATCTTCTTTCCTGCTGCTGCGAGTGCTGCGACCGTGTTCTGTGTGGTGGTGGATTTACCGATTCCACCTTTTCCGTAAATTGCTACTTGTCTCATCTTTTTCACTCATCCATTATGGTTTTTCCAAACGCTTCGCTGGTTCTTTATTTCCTCTGAAAGCCAGGAATTCCTGGCTTCTCCTGAAACCCGGCTTCCGGTTCAGGACTGCTGGCGATGATCTCTCCCGGGTGACTGTCCGGGATCTTCATGCATGCGTGTATCCGGCGCCGGTTACCCGGCTGTCAGGACAGATGCCGCAGTCTTTCCGCCCGGAAGGAGGCTTGAGGAATTCCTTCTGCATGAGAGGGAAAACCGGCCTGATTCCCCGTCGGGTGTGACGACGGGAGAAGTGCCCCTGTACCGGCCCTGCCGGTCGCCTCTTCCATAGGTGATTCTTTGTTTCACGATCTACCTCCAGGGTAGTTGATCCAATGTTAGCTCAATTACTATATATTATTATTGGAAAGCTACTTCCTTCTATCTTATATAAAACTAAGCATTACCTGATTGCCGCGACACTTTGAAACCACCTGATATTTCATGCAGTTTATCTCCTTTTTTCAGCAAATCCAGAATTTCTCTGCAATCCGGTGAATGATGGAGCAGCTTCAGGGAGATGTCTGGTTAACTGGCAGGTGCGGGTTTCAGGTGGAGGGCAATCATGATTCTACGGAGATAACCCGTGGAAATTATAAAATAATGGGAATGATCCTTCCGTTTATGATGTACGTGTCAGATACGATATTTCTGACCCGTTAAAGGATCCATGGCAGAAAAAAATAGAATGCGAGGTTTTCCGGGTGGTGCTGTTATCTGATCACAAATTCAGAAGATATCATCTCCTGCTGGTTCTTTTCATCCCAGATATTGACCCGGGCAGTGCTGGGATAGATCTTCTTATCATTGATATCCCACCCGTTTGCCATCGGATTATCATGCTTGTCTATCTGGGTTGAGGCATCGTATACATGCACATGATAGGTACCCGGACTGAACGGTTTCCCGTTCTCATCAGCCTCTACCTGGTATTTCCACAATTTCTCTCCAGCGTCTCCCTTTTCCACCGGGATGACAACATTCAGATGGCTGGGGCATGACTCCATCTGGATGGCACTCTGGGTTCCGTCTGCATTGAACCGGATCAGGTTCACCCCTGATGGATTGAACTTCTCTTTTGATGAGGCGATTGCATTGAAGACGATCCTGCTGTTTTCATCTTCTTTTGCAAATTCACAGGCTTCTTCCCAGTATTTTTCCGGGAAGATTTCAATCCCGATCTTCTTGCATTTTTCAATGGTTGTACTGCCGGTGATATTAAACATCTCACCACTACCATGGGTTCCGATAGGATCGATCCTGATCGTCTGGTTTCCATCAGCGAAGGCCGGAAATGCACTGATTATCACGAGGATGAGACACCCTGCCAGGAATACGGCAGGGGATTGATGCCAAAACATTCCCGGCATGGACCGGGACCATGAATGAGATATTACAGTTCTGCTCATGAATTTTCACCATACTGTTGTATCGTGCTCAGAAGGCTTCTCAGTTACCCCGTACCCGTTAGTAGAAGATTGTATATGGGATTTCCTGTATTATGGAGGCTGGTGTGATCATAAAGCTGGGTGGATGGTGATACAAATCTTCTTGTGTATCCTCTTAATGAAGGGAGTAATGATCTCTGGTTGAATCTGGAATAATTGCTATATCCTGATGGATATTTCAGAATTACGCATGGCATAATCCCCATAGAAAGAGTTTACAGATCTAATTAACTGATCTGCTTATCTCAAAACAAAATAAAAAGTATTTTCATTGAACATGTCTAACTTTTGTTCACTGATAATGATGTACCCGATGGTGCTGGACTCTTCTCCTCCCTGAAAAGGTGCAAACGGAGGGGATTTTTAGAAACCCGGGTTTTAAACTCATGTAATTATCCCCATGGGTGAGAGGTTTCAGTCAGACAGATGAATGCAGATCCCGGGCACGGGAGATCTGCTGTGAGTATCATCTGATGGTATCAATGAAGGGATGAACAGAACGATGCAGACAACACAGACCCATACCGACAGTACACAGAGAGGCCAGGAGAGCATGAACCCGATAGATATTCAGCAGGCCAGGGGTTTTTACACGATAGCAACTACCGTGTTTGCCCCGATATATCCGATAATCGCTGGACAGATCCTTGATCATACCGGTGTGAGAGCCGGGACCGCCCTTGACATCGGAGCCGGGCCGGCTCTGTTATCCGTTGCCCTGGCCAGACAGTCGGATCTGAGAATGATTGCCCTGGATACATCCCCGGCGATGCTGATGGTTGCTGCTGAACATATCAGGGCAGAAGGGCTGGTCCGGCGGATCCTTCCTGCATATGGGGATGTCCATGAGATTCCCTTAGAAGATAGCACGGTTCACCTGATCACCAGCCGGGGTTCCTGGTTTTTCTGGGATGATCTCTGCACTGCCTTCAGGGAGATGAACCGGGTTCTCGTTCAGGGAGGGTATGCCTATATCGGAGGGGGTTTTGGAACCGCTACCTTGAAAGAAGAGATTAATTCTGCCATGAGGGCAAAGAATCCTGAGTGGGATTCACAGGTCCGGTCACGGTTTCAGCGCAACAATCCCGTGAGGATCAAAGAGGACCTTCAATGTGCGGGAATCATCTCTTATCAGCTGATTGAGGATGATTCCGGGTTCTGGGCAGTGTTCAGAAAGGAGGAGTGATGCCGTCCAGTGTATCCTGCCGGTACTGTGAGGTCAGGTGCGATCTTGGCGAAGAAGGAACAGGTCGTTGTGGGATGTATTTCAACAAGAATGGAGTTATCACAGAGCGATATCCTGATTCTTATCTTATCGAGTATCCTATCAGCATCGAAACAACACCTCTGCTCCATTTTTATCCCAGGGAGAAATTTCTCCAGGTCAGTACAATCGGATGTAACTTCAGATGCAGCGGCTGTGTATCCGAGCTGCTGACCAAAACCGTAAATGAGTTCGCCCCTTCCCTGATACCCCGGAAACCGGAGATGGTTACCGCTCATGCACAGGAACTGGCATGCAGGGGGATTATCTTTGCAATCAATGAGCCGGCTGTCTCCTTCCCCACCTTTTCCCGGCTGGCACAGGCTGCCCGGAATGCGGATCTGCGGGTTGGATGTTCAACAAACGGATATTTCACCCCTGAATCACTTGATGCCCTGGTCCCGTGTATCGATGCGGCTGCTGTCGGTGTAAAAGGGACTACTGATTCTGCATACCGGCAGTGCGGAGTCAGGTCAGGAGAGCCGGTATTCAGAAATATTACATCACTAATAGAGAATGGAATTCATGTGGAAACGAGTGTTGTCTATGAACAGGGATCTGAAGAGTCAGTGCTTGCAACCTGCCAGAAGATCGCTGATATCTCTGATGAGATTCCTATTCAGGTCATGAGGTTTATTCCCTTCGGACCGGCAGACATCTCGCTTGAACCAGGTATACGAGCTGCTGAAAACCTCTGTGACCGTATACGGAAACTGGCCCGCTATGTCTATCTCTTCAACTCTCCCGGTTCTTCCTACCTGCATACCCGGTGTCCCCGCTGCGGTTCGGTGGTCGTCAGGAGGGAATTCTACGGCCCGATGGGTGCCCATGTTATTGACCAGCGGAATAACTGGATCTGTTCATGCGGATACCATATCCCCTATACCGGCTCTTATGCATCCACAGGGTACCAGGAAGATGGAATGATGGGAGGATATCGGCCGACCCGGGCATTGGAGACGATTAAGGCGATCATGACCTGTCTGGGAATCACTGATGAGCAGACAAGTGCCAAAGTCTGGATGGATTTCATTGCTACCAATTACATCGACGCGATGCACCGGAATATCCTCTCTATCGAAACCTTTTATGATGTGATTTCCCACCTGGCAGAACTCACCGGGAGGATCAGGGAGGGAACGGACCTGATCCGCTGTCTCCGGGAGAGGAGTGAGGGTATATCCGGACAGGTGGCAGGGCTTTCCCGTCCCCGTGTGTTGTACGTGATGGGAACGCCATTATTTGTACTGAATGAAGAGCGGTTTGAGAACAAGCTGGTACTGGCTGCCGGAGGAGAACCGCTGAACCGGGGATTTCCGAGGAAAGGCAAACCCGGGATCATGATTCAACCTGAGGACCTCACCCTGATGGATCCTGATATTATCGTGATGTCAGGATTCCTTTCCACTCCTCTTGCGGATGCCTACGCACTTTGTGGAGAAGAAGGGATTGATATCAGGGCAGTGCGGGAGAAGAAGATCATCATAATGCCTCCTTCGTGGGATTTTGGAAGCCCCCGCTGGATCCTGGGTCTTTCGTTTCTTGCACAAAATCTGCATCCCGGCATGACGGATTGTAATCCTGAAGAGGAAGCAGACCGGTTTTACCGGAAGTATTACCAGATGTCCTATGCGGATGCAAAACCGAACCGGTCATTTTTCCGGCCTTCAGCAGGGGCATGATCCATAAATCGTTTAATTTCATCTTTTTTGATGTTAATCTCTGAAAAACAGGCCATTTCAAGGAAGAATGGAATTCATTCTCCACTCTCTACGGCCTGACTGTGATTTCCCTGATACCGGCAGAGGGAAAGGCCAGACGTACCGGACCCACGGTGTTAATAATCAGGCAGGGCAGATCATACTACCTGACACGTGGTGCATCGCAGCAGAACGGGACGTGAGTATTATGAACCTGAACAATTTCACTATCAGATCACAGGAAGCCGTTCAGAAAGCAATGGAAATCGCAGTGGCAAGGCAGAATCAGGCCATTGAGACTTCCCATATTCTCCGTGGGATGCTTATGGTTGATGAGAATGTCATCCCCTACCTTCTCAAAAAGCTGAACGTGAATACCGACATGCTGGGAAAGGAGCTTGAGCGGGCAGTAGATATCCTCCCAAAAGTCAGCGGTGGAGAGCCGTATCTTTCAAACGATGCCACAAAAGCCCTGCAGAAAGCAACTGCCCTTTCGCAGGAGCTCAAGGATGAATTTGTCTCCATCGAGCATCTGTTGCTTGGGATCCTTGCCGGTAGTGATGCGACATCGCGCCTTTTAAAGGAGAAGGGGGTGAATGAGAAGGATCTGAAGGCTGCAATCAAACAACTGCGGAAAGGATCGACCGCCGGAAGCCAGACTGCAGAGGAGACTTATAACGCCCTGAACCTGTATGCCCGCAACCTCAATGAACTTGCAGCAGGCGGAAAACTCGACCCGGTGATCGGTCGTGATGAAGAGATCCGCCGGGTCCTGCAGATTCTCTCACGGAGGACGAAGAACAACCCGATCCTCATCGGTGAGCCGGGTGTGGGAAAAACTGCAATCGCCGAAGGACTGGCTCACCGGATAATCGACGGTGATGTGCCTGATAACCTGAAGAGCAAACAACTCTACTCCCTTGACATGGCAGCCCTTATTGCGGGGGCGAAATATAAAGGGGAATTTGAAGAAAGGCTGAAAAGTGTTGTTAAGGAGGTGATTTCTGCTGAAGGGGAGATCGTCCTGTTCATCGATGAGATCCACACCCTTGTGGGTGCCGGTGCGAGTGAAGGAGCGATGGATGCTGCGAATATCCTTAAACCAGCGTTATCCCGGGGTGAACTGCACGTCATCGGCGCAACGACACTCAAGGAGTACCAGAGGTACTTTGAGAAGGACAAGGCTCTGGAGCGAAGGTTCCAGCCGGTGATGGTCAATGAACCTGATATGGCAGATGCCATCTCTATCCTGAGGGGCATCAAGGAGAAGTATGAGACCCATCACCACGTCAGGATCATGGATGAGGCCATCATTGCAGCAGTCGAACTCTCACAGCGGTACATATCTGACCGGTTTCTTCCTGACAAGGCGATCGATCTGATCGATGAAGCTGCCTCAAAACTCCGTCTTGAGATCAACTCGGTTCCTGAGGAACTGGAGATCATCGAAAGAAGGATCCGCCAGCTGGAGATCGAGCGGGAAGCGATCAAGCGGGAGAAGGATGAAGCCAAACTGAAGGTTCTCAACGAGGAGATTGGAAACCTTTCTGAGGAGAGGAACCGTCTCAAGGCAAAGTGGCAGTCTGAGAAAGATATTGTCGAGCAGATCCAGCTCACCAAGAATGAAATCGAGAACCTGAAATTCGAGGCTGAAAATGCCAACCGGCAGGGAGATCTGGGAAAGGTTGCTGAGATCCGGTATGGTCAGATCCCGGAGCGGGAGAAGAAGATCGAAGGGCTCAAATCGGAACTGACGATTCTGCAGCAGGACTCGGCGATGGTCAACGAAGAGGTTGATGCCGAGGA
>CAZXRT010000079.1:0-8014 GCA_964642535.1 uncultured Methanospirillum sp. | reverse complement strand
TAGGAGATTAATTTTTTCAATTTACTTATGTGCTTATGGGTCGGGAAGTGAGGCTTCAATTAAACCGGGATATGGTATTTGATGTTCTCAACAAGATGAGTCATCCGAAATGGGGAATCCTTGCAAGAAAAGGCCATACCAAAACAGCTACCTATCATCTTTCGAAACCGATTGCAAAAGATCTTATTGGTAAAGCAGCATATTCGAAATTAAAAGGTATTGATCCGGTACGATATGCAGAACTGGTCAAAGAGTATCTTCATGATCATGGGACGATTACCAATAAGGAATGTCGCCAGTTATTTGATCTCGGGGAGAGCAAATCAGCTCAGGTAGAAGTTTCCCGGTACCTGAAAAAATGGTCAGCAGAGGACGACTTTCTGATATCCGAGGGTATTGGTTCTCAAAGAAAGTACCGGCTCAGGGGTTCTTAACAGAGTTCTTAACAATGTCAAACCCCTTGAAACATAAACCAAGAATCGAGCCTCGAATTTAAAATAATCTTTTTTATTCTCCCGGATAGAGTTCTTAACAGAGTTCTTAACAATGTTAAGAACCCTTTGAGGGACATGGAAAATGGTACGGATTGCTCTCTCATTCTTGATCAGGGTGTGGGCGTATTAGACTCAGTTATTTCTTATATCTGCAATCTGACACCCCTGTGACCCTCACCCCCCTTGTTATTCGGCACCGGCGGAAGCCCGGGGAAGTCGGTCGCAGGGGTGAAGTATTCAGAGATTGCTATGATGAGGCAAAGAGTGAACCCACCTGGTTTTTTTCATACATGAGACTGCCCCATTTCAATTCAGTTCACCGGGTACTTTATTAGCGATGAAATAGCCGTCAAATATGAACTCGTTTCTTTTGCAAAAAAATCGATACAATCAGGACAATCCCAACTCATCCACTTTTTCAATGAAATAAGATCGGGACTCTATTGGTGTTCAGGTATTGGAGGGTTTAATCATTCTCTTCACCCTTAGTAACCTGCTGTGTCCCCTGGAACATATTTAATCGGTGAAATAAGCATCAAATAAGAATACATTCCGAATTGAAAAATAGTTTCAATTTAGGTATATTCTGATACATTCATCACCTTTAAGATAATGAGAACCCAGTCAGAAAAACTCGGTGGACATCAGAAAGTACCCACTTTCATCCTGATGAAAAATCCATTATTGCCAGAAGAGGATGTACTTTCCATGTCTTTTTGAATGACTATCCGGATCTGCCGGTTTAATCAGGTCCCTTTTCAGGGTCTCCTGGATAATTCGGGATATCGTGGATGATTCTGTCTCATTCAGACCAAATCGCACTCTCAGAGATGCATTCGTCATCATTGGTTAGATACCGAACAGAGGCAGGCATGCTGGTAACATGCCCGGACCCGTTTGTCCCAATCCATATCAGAAAAATCTTTCTGGGCATACAATATTGCCTTCGTACTTGAATCATAATTGATGAAATCAGGAGGAGGAAGAACAAGGTGTTCGACTGATTCGATTACCTTGTCAATTCCGCTCCCTCGTTCCTCACAAATCTCTATTCGTCGCATAAACGCAGCGAGGCCTTCATTCCGGGATTTGGGTGGAATATCTATGAACCGGAGGGTATCCATCAACGGTGATCCGGGGTTTGTAATCTCCATCCGGTCATCAAATATCTCAACCATCGGACCGGTCCCGGTGATCTGAAAATCCTGGTGAATTAAGGCATTTGGTATAAGTTCACGGATGGTGATATCAGGGTAGGTATAGATCTTCTTATTGAATCCGTCCTCGATTAACTCCCTGGTCTGGGTGAGGTCCCTGATATATCGGATTACCTCTTCAAAGGATGATGCATACCCTTCATCAAACAGGTGTTCTTTCTTTGAGCCTGTTCTCCTGATGCCCTCGTATAGGATCACCCGGAGGGATTTACGTTTCAGCGTGCTAAATCCGCTGAGTTTCCGGGCGAAAAGTATTGCCCCCAGGTTGGTTATCGACCACGAGTAAGAGGTTTCTGCCTTAATCAGTCTGTCTTCTTCGAGGCGATGCAGAATCCGGGTTCTATCTGATGGGATTGGGAGGTCGAGGAGTTCAAAGTAAGATTCATATTTGAGCACCCCGAGAACCTGGTCATCGCTCATACCGGAGGCGGCTATCAAATCCTCAAAGGAAGTCCGGGAGAAAATCTGCTACAATGCCCGTTCTTTCTCCGTGTATTCTTTCAGCCGTTTCTTGTAACTGCCTACCCTGATGAATTCCTGGTCATGAAAACTGACCGGAGTGTGTGCTGCAGCAGGAATCTCAAGAAGTACTACCGGTTTATCCTGGTACAGGAACTCATAAAACCGGATGTCAATTCCCGGAGCTAACTGACGCAGTAACCAGTTGGTGAGCTCTTCACCCTGCTCTTCTCCGATTGCATATTGAGGCGGGGCGGGTTTCGCTTTTACTTTCGACTTTAACGGGGAGAACGATGTCCCGACCGGGAGCCAGGTACCATCTTCCACCCCCAGATCATCCACCCTTTTTCTTTGCTTTTGAGTGTGGATGATTTGGCAAGGGTTGAAATATACTCCCCGATATCATGTGGATTGGCATAACTCACCTTGCACTCGATCCATTCCCTCTCATTTCCTCCGGTACGGAGTTCATCAAGAAGCGATGTGAGGATATTAGTGAGGTTTTCTGGGTCAGACATGGATGTATGGGATGATAAGTAGGTTTGCTCTCCTGATTATTTCTGCCTCACCCATTATGCAATTAAACACATCAGGTGGCAGGGCCTTCTCATCGATCCTGACATAAGGGATTGCATAAGTAGTATGCATGAAATATCTGCATTGAACATATGCACTCCTTTTTTGGTGACAAGGATAATGTCAGGGTTTTCTCAGATGGGTTTGATCTCCTCGGAGACCAGTCAGGATCAAAAATAATCGCTGATATCTGTAAAGATGTACAGGGCATGATTGAAGAGGATGATGATTTTTACCCGGCATTTTTCTCCCTTGAAGCCCTGCTGACTTCCCTCCATGATGATCAGGCCGCGATCGCCCTGATCTCACATGACTCCCGTATCATGGATCATCCGATCTTCAGGTTCAGGTATGCTGATCACTGTCACCGGGTTGGAGATACCATCTCCGCAGAGGAAATTCTCCGTTCATACGTACCCGGGACGTCAGAATCCCTCAGGGATAACATATATGGATTCCTGGCTGCCGGAAGGCTCGGGAATGCAGAGGAGGCGGCCTTGCGGTGGGCTGCCCTGCTCAGGGAAGAGAAACTTGAGGATAGCCGTGCCGATGTTGCTTTTGTCCGGAATCCTGATGATTATTCCCTGCTTGCGTATCAGCCGTTTCGGGAACGGATTGAAGGGGTTCGTCTCCTTATCCGGGATAATATCATACCAGGAAGGGAGAAGGAAGCGTACTCGCTTATCAGGTCTCTCCACCTCTACAACGGCGATTTCCTGGAAGGATACCTTACTCCCTACATGAGTGATAAGGGGGGAGAGGCTGTACTTCCGGGTCTCTGGATAGCGGTTCTCATGTCAGGAACTGCGGCAAAAATCGTAGAGGAATTTCTTGCCGTACACCTCTTTACAACTGATATCCTGCGCCAGGGGGCTGAAGAATTCCTCGATGACCTCCGTGATATTACGAGGGAATACCTGATTAAACAGTTGCTTATCCAGGGAATGATGGCAGGGATTCCAGATTCCGACCTCCTTGCCGAGATCAGGTATATTGTTCTTCACCGTGATGACCTGATCCTTGGACCCCTTGCATGGATCACGCTGACCGAGTTCAAGGAGCAGGCCTCATCTCTTATCCGGGTAATCCTTGAGGATAACCCGGATCTGCATATATCGGAGGAAATAGTCCCGGGAAAACTCCCGGATTTCCATAAGTTCAGGCCCGGTCACCGGCATGACAGAGATGAGGATGATGAAGGCTGGGAAGAAGATCATGAACTTGAATTCCTGCTTTCCGAAAGCCGGTATGATGAGGCCTTCGAGCTGGTATCGGGATATGTCCGTAACCATGTATTATTCGAGGATGTCGAAATTATCTTTGACCTGGCCCTGAAATCAGGCCGGCTGGATGATCTCGTTTCCCTGCGTCCTTTCATGGAGGAGGGAGAAAACCATGACGGGGTGTATCTCATCAGGGCGTATGAGCGGCTGATGAATAAGGATGTAAAGGGATGCCTTGCTTTGGTTGACCGGGCGGTGTCTGTCGGTTACCCGGAAGAGAATGCAATGATTCTCAGTGCAGCATACCTGAATAAAGCGGGATTACCGAAACGGGCCGTTGGTATCTGTGAGAAACTTCTTAAAAAGCAGGCACTACCGCAGGATGAGATAATCCCGGTCCTCGCTGCTGCATACCGCCTCCAGGGCCGTGAGAAAGATGCAGCGGAACTGGAAAATACCCGGTGATTACAGTTTTGGAAAATTCCCTGGTGGAAGTGAAGGAACAATACCTCGTGGTTTAGCTTGACCTCTTCGGCTCCCATGCCAGTGGTGCTGCCAAAGAGAAAAGTGATATCGATTCCTGGTGGACTTTGCTCCAAGTGCTGACCTTCTCGACCTCTCCGGTCTGAAACTCTATTTCGAGGATGTATTTGGCAGGCCGGTTGATGTCGTGCCAAGACGGGCGATTCGTGAGGAGCTCAGGGAAGCAATCCTTGCAGATGTGATTGACATATGAGAACCTGGGTACTGTTTTCCTGATATCAGGTTATAGAAGTAACGATTCCATGTTTTCCTTTTAATTGGTTATAGTTGGACAGAATCTGATCCTTCATTGAGTTATCTGGTTGAATCATTATAATAAATAGGAAATCGTATGTAATTTTTCCTTGAATCAGAATAAGTGCCAGTTCTGTGACCAAAGGGAGAGGAAGATTCTTTAGATTTTTCTCACCTTCAGATGAGAGCGGAATAATGCCGTATGTTCTTGCATCTGGACCTTCATTCATTAAAATAACCGGTTTTTAGTTGATTTTACAATCCAGAATGAATCCCACAGAGACCGGGAGAGAGGCCGGGTAAGGAGAAGATCATCATCAGATAATGAGAAAGGGTTTTCCCGGACAAAATCCAGGATTCTTTCAGGACGGGAAAATGCTTCCTTTCTCATTTGGGTAAACTGCTCTTTGTTCATCTGGTTTTCAGGACACGACGGGCCGAGAAAGTCCGGACCGATTTTATCGATACGGTTAATCCAGCCAACGTACCTTTCAAGAATGAAACATGGTCTCCTCGCCGTAGGTTCATGCAGGTGACTCATCAATCTTATTTATTTCATGGGAGAAAATGATATGATCTTCTGAAAAGTGACGAGTACAAATATGGGAGATGATTGTTTAATTTTCATCGTTCTGATGCGAATGATTATTTCTTCTCGTTTCCAATATGCCTGCATGTCTTCTGATGTCTTGATTCCTATTACTGAGGATATTCAGGGGAAACTTGATGCTTTAAAAAAAGGTCCTCATGAAGGTTACAATGAGGTTCTTATCCGTCTTCTTATCGCATACGATCTCAATACGCTTTCAGAGGAAGATCAAAGGGATATTGAACAGTCGATACGGGAGATACACGAAGGAAAATATTGCATCGTTGAAGATTTGATGAAGGAAGAAGGACTCCTCTGATACTGTGCCCTATGAGATCATTATCCCGGAACATATTCAGAAATATATCCGGAATCTTGAGATCGGTGAGAAAAGACGATTATTGAAAAAGATTTTTGAACTTAAAGAAGATCCATTCAGATTTACTGAACGACTGGTAGACTACCGTACTATAAAATGAGGGTCGGGAGGTTCAGAGTGATTATGGACATCGATAATACAACCATACGGATCTCAATCGTGAAGATTGGGGACCGAAGCAAAGTTTACTCCTGATATTCTCCCCCCTTTTTTATCTCCAATATCTCTTGTTACTGGCAATGAGTATCATTTTAGCATCTCCTGATAAGTTCCCGGCCTGAACCGGAACCATCACGTTTACCTGGTACCATACCCATAGATGGTGATAGCGTAACTTCTCACCTTTCCGATGATGGAGGTCCTGTCCTCCTCTACCATCATTGTATGCCGGCAGAGGCTGCGAGCTTTGGATTTTTTGAGCCTGACAGAAGATTTTCAGATCCTTTTTTTTCTATGGCATATGAATGGCTCGAAAAAGAGATTGGATATTACCCGGTGTTCTTTGCCGTTGGTGAAAAAGACTCAGTCCTGTGGATGACCGGTTATGATGATAACTGGCGGGTCTGGACAGGTGGCGACCTTGTCGATGAAACATACCGGAAGACTTACCGGCACAAGGGAGAATTCCCAAACCTTGTTTGTTTCTCTTTTTCTGACATTGATGGGATTTTCATGGATTTCCAGAGCTGGCATATTGCCCTGAATGCCTGCATGAATGGCGGAAGCGTGTCAGAGACTGAATATCGCATGATATTCAAGCCATCATGGACCCGGAGCCGCTGGATCAACGCTGCACAAAAGGGAACGCACTGTGTCCAGCTTGTTGCTCCTGCCGTACCCCTTCAATGTGCAGAACATGGATATGTGAGAAATTCTGTTACCCGTTTCATGCTTGAAAAGAGAGGTTTTCCGAATATCGAGGTTAAACGAGTGAAGGTGGAGAGGTAGATGGTGAGATTGCCCCGGATGTGCTTGTATTCAGGTACCTTATTGATTCGCAAGTAACCTGGAAGGTGCTATTTTTTTTGGGACAAGTGCTGTAACCCTGATGTTTATAATCCTGGAATGCTGGTAGTTACTCGAACAAAACTCTATTCGAGAGACGTTTTACCCTGGATACTGATCAAAGACAAATTTTGCTGCCTAGTTGATGCCCCACCGGTGGGCGAACTGCGAGGAACTCAGGGGAGCAATCCTTGCATTTCCGTTCGGTGTATGGGACCCCGGTGGTTATGAATCATCGGTTTGTTGGCTTTACCAGATCGTTCCCGGTTATACATCTGTGTAAATCACCACAGCCTCATCTTTTATCTTATCCTTCAGGTACGGACTGATTGCTCCCTCGCTGAGCAGATCCACCTGGATACCCAGGGCATCTATCAGGTCTTCCCTCATTCCTCCCAGGTCAAAGAGGTCTTTTCGGGTATGAAATGAAACGATGAGATCAGGTCACTCTCCGGGGTAGGGTTCCCGGTTGCAAAACTTCCAAAAACAAGGATTCGGGAAACTCCATGCGGTAACAGGGTATGAATAACCGTTTCCCTGATTGGCTCCGGGATGAGAGAGGACGTATCAGAAATTGTACTCATTGGTTTTCTCCGGTACCTCATGGGGGATATCAGGCGTTTTGCAGATGCAGATAATTCTGAAATGATTACCTGACAGATGAGTATGTCAGTCTTAAATTCATACGTTGGTCTCTTCATGTTCTTATTCCTTGACCCTGGTTACTACTTTGATGATTATATCCCTGATCTGCAAACACACAGAATACTCCGGACGGGATCTTCTTTCGCTCCTGGGCACTGAACTTATACAAAAATTATCAAAAATATGAGAAAAAATATGGTGATGTGGAAAATTGTAATAATCGAATTGCTATTGTTGCTTATTTTTGATTTTAAATCTTATCCTTACGAATTCGGGAAGATGATTTTTAGTTCAAATCTTCTTGGACCTCAGAGATGTAAATTCATTTTATTATTCCGAAGTTATTGAAGTTTGCGAGATTAAAAATATCATCAATCTATCGAAATTCGAATCAAAGCATCAAAGCGAGCACAAACCAATCGCCCCTGCGACCGACCTTCTAACCCCCCATAATAACGCAGATTATTGAATAAATTCAAATTAGAGGGTATTATTCCGAATTCATTTCTCCAGTAATGAATGAAGATTACTCAGATCAAATTGCTGATATTTTTAAAAAACATGCTCTATGCATCGATTTCAAAAACTCAACGGTCATCAGACCTGAAAAATTGATTCCGCCGGAGGCGGTTTGATTAATGCTGATATGG
>CAZXRT010000078.1:5204-8025 GCA_964642535.1 uncultured Methanospirillum sp. | reverse complement strand
TACTTTGTTCCCTCGCATCTGTTTGAGATCACCGAGCAGGATGTGGAAGTCCGCGGTGTCGATGTCAGACCTCACGTCATCGAGCCGAGTTACGGGATTGACCGGATGATTTACGCCGTGCTTGAACACTCGTATGATGAAGAGGATGTAGAAGGGGAGGTGAGAAAGGTTCTCCACTTCCCATCAAGGATTGCACCGGTCCAGGTGGCCGTCCTCCCCCTGATGGCACGGGACGGACTTGACGATATCGCCCGCACCCTTACCCGTACTCTCCACTCTCATGAAATACTTGCAGAATACGATGATTCCGGGGCGATAGGGCGGCGTTACCGCAGACAGGATGAGGTGGGAACACCCCTTGCCATAACGGTCGATTACGACACGAAGGAAGACCAGACCGTCACCCTGCGGGAGCGTGACAGCATGAAACAGGTCAGGGTAAAGATCGGGGACCTCCCGTCTCTGGTCAGTGGTCTGATAAAGGGAACCAGTACATTTTCAGAATTGTCAACAACTGCCTGATGGAGTATATCAGCCATCCCTATATTGTCCCGGACAAGGTTGAGAAACGGGCATACCAGTTCTCAATCGCTATGCGGTCACTTGATGGCAATACGCTGGTAGTTATCCCCACCGGTCTAGGAAAAACGGCTATTGCCCTGGTTATTGCGGCATCACGCCTTTTTTCCACCGGCGGGAAAGTTCTGATGCTTGCCCCGACAAAGCCTCTGGTAGAGCAGCATCTTCGCTATTTTCAGACCCTTCTCAGTCTTCCCGGGGGAACTGCAGAGCAATGTGTTATTTTTACCGGTGAGTCAGCACCGGCAGCAAGGACTGCAGAGTGGGAAGCGGCAACCGTTGTTCTTGCCACCCCGCAGGTGATCAAGAATGATGTCATCGCAGGGAGGTACACCCTTTCTGATGTATCCCTGCTTGTGATCGATGAGGCTCACCGGGCGGTTGGCAACTATGCGTATGTCTTCCTGGCTGATCGATACCTGGACACCGCCAAAAATCCGCTTCTTCTCGCTATGACAGCGTCACCCGGCGGAAAGGAAGAGAAGGTAACCGATATCGTGGAAAACCTGCGGATATCCCATGTGGAGACGAGAACCGAAGGTGATCCTGATGTCAGGCCATATGTCCACGAGAAGGAGATCGAGATCCTCAATGTTGATCTGCCTGACCAGCTGAAAGCTGCCCTTGAGGACATCTATGCCCTGATCGATGACCGGCTCTCCCGGCTCCGGGAGATGGGACTTCCTGCACCTGACCGCAAAAGCCTCTCGATGAGGTCACTCCAGGAGCTGAATGGCATGATTCAGCAACGTATCGCCGAGCGGGACCCAAAGGGGTTTGCTGCGGCAAGTATCCATGCGGAATGCATGAAGCTGAGGCATGCGGTCGGCCTGGCCGAGTCTCAGGGATGTCTTGTCCTGAAGACGTACCTGCTTAAACTGGCGGCTGAAGGTGCTGCCCCGGGCGGTTCAAAGGCAAGCCGGCGGATCGCAGAAGACTCCCGTTTTGTCCACCTGCTAGAGACGGCAGAAGGATGGCACGAAGAGTGCCATCCGAAACTTCTGGCCCTCCCGGATCTTGTCGAGGGCATCCTTCTTGAGCAGCCGGAAAGCCGGGTGATCATCTTTGCAACGTACCGGGATACGGTGAAGATGATCGTGGATCTTCTGGCGGCTCGGGGTATCGTTGCCGAACGGTTTGTCGGGCAGGCGAGCAGGGACAGTGAGAAGGGGCTTTCACAGAAGAAACAGATTGCGGCTCTGAAACGGTTCAGGGAAGGAGAGTTCAGGGTGCTGGTAGCCACATCTGTTGGAGAGGAGGGTCTTGACATCCCGTCAACTGATGTGGTCATCTTTTATGAACCCGTCCCGTCTGAAGTCCGAAGTATCCAGCGAAAAGGGAGGACCGGCCGTCATGGGACGGGCAGGATTATTGTCATGGTCACCCGCCGGACCTCTGACGAGGCGTTCAGGTTCGTCTCCCAGAACCGCGAGAAGGCGATGGTTCGTCAGATGGCCGGGTTTGGGAAGAAGAGCCCGGGAATGTTTCAGACTGCTCTTGCCATAAGCCCTGAAGAAGGGGAGAAGGATCGGGCGTACCAGGATGAGCAGTTTTCCGGTCCGGTTGTTATCGTCGATGATCGGGAACTGGTATCGAAGGTAACCGAATTCCTCTCTTCATCAGGAGTAACGGTCCGTGTTGAGCGGCTTGAGTCCGGCGATTACCGGATTGGTGACCGTATCCTGGTTGAAAGAAAGACTGCCCGGGACTTTGTGGACACCCTGGTCGAACGCGATCTTCTCGGCCAGCTCCGCCAGATGGCATCAGACTGCATCAAACCGGTTCTCATCATTGAGGGAGGGGATCTGTATGCCCAGCGGGATATTCATCCCAATGCTATTCGTGGAGCCCTGGCAGCCATCAGTATCAATTTCGGGGTATCTGTCTTTAGCACCACAGGCCCGCAGGAGACTGCCGATCTTCTGATGGTGCTTGCGCGTCGTGAAGCCGATGATGGATATCATGAACGCGGCCCGGCAGTCAAGGGCAGTTATGAGGGGAATGCCCGGGCACAGGAGGCGATCGTCAGTGCGTTCCCTGAAATCGGCCTGAAACATGCCCGGTCCCTCCTTACTGCGTTTGGCTCTCTGCAGGCAATCATGAATGCAGAAAAAGAAGACCTTCTCAAAGTATCCGGGATCGGGGAAAAAAAGGCATCACGGATATATGAACTCTCCCGGCTCGGGTATCAGTGAGACAGGGTTGCATACGCCTTTGCTGCCGTTTGTACCGCTTTCATGAT
>CAZXRT010000078.1:0-5156 GCA_964642535.1 uncultured Methanospirillum sp. | reverse complement strand
CCTGCATCAGTCTCAACCCGGGCCTGCCTGAGGAGTGCTGCGATAGTAAGCGCAAATTCTTCGCCCAAAGTACCCTGCAATCCCGGACCCACGGAAAAACGTGTATCCTGTTCAGGTTTCCTGTCTCCTCCCTTTTTTTGGGAGGCGGCGCTTTCAGGGGCTTGTGATTCTTCCTGCTTCGTGTACTCACAGACGACGCAGCCTGTCTTTCCCTTGTATTCAAAAAGAGGGGATCCACACTCATTACAGGCCTTTGCAAGCATTTTTCCTCCTTTCAGGAGATATTCAGCCATAATCTCATCAGGTTTTTTCATATTGATTTTCCACTATAGTTTTATGGGGTACGGTTAGTAATTATAAGCGAAGCTTCCTCACGGGTGATAGCATGCCAAGTTCGGAACAGACCGTAGATTACTGCATACAGATGCTCTCCGCCATCATTGATGACGGGACAATCCCGCGTAACATCAGGCGGGTCGCTGACGAGACACGTACACTTCTGCAAAATAAGGATAAGCAGATTGGTCTTCGGGCAGCTGAGGCGATATCAAAGATTGATGAGATCAGCAACGACTCCAATATGCCCATGCATGCCCGGACCAGGGTCTGGGAACTTGTTTCCAACCTGGAGACTGTCCCTCTCGACACCTGAATATCACCCCTGAATTCTCCCTGATTCGCCTTTTTGATGATCTGTGCATGAATTTTTTTCATTCATGCCTTTTTTCAAAACCCCCTGCGTGGATAGTGCGGGGCTTATTCCCCGGTGATGGTGACCATGACCATCCGGTCATTCCGCGCCCGGGTATCCAGTTCAAGAAGAACGGCCTGCTGCCACGTTCCCAGTGCCATCTTCCTGTTGGTTACCGGAATGGTCAGGGAAGGGCCCACCAGTGCGGCTTTTACATGGGATCTCCCGTTCCCATCCCCCCATCGGGAATCATGGGCATAGGTGATGTCAGAGGGGGCAAGGGCGGAAAGGGACCGTTTTAGATCCTGAAGCACCCCTGGTTCATACTCAATCGTGGTGAGGGCAGCAGTGGAACCGGGCACAAAGACATTGCACAGGCCGGTTGATACCCCTGATTCCGTGATCGTCTCGTTCAGTTTCACAGTGAGATTGATAATGTCTCCTTCCCCGGATGTCGGACAGGAGAGTATTTTCTGATACATCCAGGTACTTATTCTGTATCTGACGAAAAAAGGGTGAGTGCCGCATAGCGGCTAATTCAGTTTTTTAATTACTTTATTTGCGATCTTCAGTGCGCAGTAGTCCCCGCACATTGTGCAGGCTTCCCGGTCAGCAGGCATCCGTTCTGAACGGATCTGTTTTGCCCGTTCCGGATTGATGGCCAGATTATATTGTGCATCCCAGTCAAGATCACGACGGGCATGACCCATCGCCAGATCAGCATCCCGCTTTTTCAGCTTAATCATATCGCCGATGTGTGCAGCAATGCGGCTGCTCATGACTCCTTCATATACATCTTCAACATTTGGCAGAGCCAGATGTTCTGCAGGCGTCACGTAGCAGATAAAGTCTGCTCCGTATGAGGAGGACATGGCGGCTCCGATGGCAGCGACCCGGTCATCGTATCCGGGTGCAATATCAGTGACGATAGGCCCAAGCATGTAAAAGGGCTTGTTCCCTGACATCCGTTTCATCAGCTTGACATTGGTCTCGATCTCATCGACTGGCACATGACCCGGTCCTTCAACAATGACCTGGATCCCCTGTTCGTGAGCCTGATCTCCGAGTTCTGCATTGATAATGAGCTCCTGGATCTGGGCACGATCGGTAGCATCATGAACGGCACCGGCCCTCATTCCGTTACCCGTTGAGAGGGTGACCTCGTGCTCTTTCAGGATCTCACACAGGTAGTCAAATTCAGCAAACAAGGGGTTTTCCTTGTCATTGTGGAGCATCCATGCGGTAAGGAAGGCCCCACCGCGTGAACACAGGCCGCCGTGACGTCCCTGGCGCTGGAGCCGTTCAAGGGTGATCCGGTTTACCCCGGTGTGAATTGCCATGAAGTTCGTTCCCAGTTTTGCCTGTTCGGCGGTGACTCTGAAGAGGTCATCCTCTCGCATATGGATGACGGCCCCGTCTTTTCTGGCCGCCTCGATGAACGCCTGGTACAGGGGCACGGATCCGACAGAGAGAGGAGTGGCCTCGATTACTCTCCTGCGGATATCGGCAAAGTCGCCGCCTGTTGAAAGTTCCATGAGGGTATCAGCGCCTGCCCGCTCACCGGCCTTCGCTTTTTCAACCTCCATGTCGACATCAACTATATCTGAGGAAGTGCCTACTGAACAGTTCACTTTTGTTCGCAGGCCGCCTCCGATTCCGCAGACCCGCACCTTTCGGTATGGAGAAACCGGGATGACTATCTGGCCCGAAGCGATGCCCCTGCGTATAAAATCTTCAGTTACCCCTTCCTGCGAGGCAACTGCTTTCATCTCATCGGTGATGATGCCACGTCTGGCATCTTCGACTATTGACATGTCTTATATGTTCTGTAATAAGATACATAAAGGCTTGTTTTTCAAAATAAGCACTCCAATTTGGTTTCCTGCAAAACAAGAAAAATTGCGCTGGCTATATCGGGCTTCTGACTTTCGGTTCACTGATGAAAACAGTCATGAAACGTAACAGCATATCTGATACTGCAGTGACAGATTTCACGTTTCTGAACTTTGGCGGTTTTGTTCCGCTCAGTACCGTAGACTGGCGGGGCAGGTCGGTATGTGTCATTTTCTTCCGGGGCTGTCCGGTCCGGTGCTGGTACTGCCATAATGCGGGAATCCAGGATGGAACTGACAAGCGTCCGATATCCGAGATTATGGGCATGATCCGTTCTGCCAGCCTTTTGATCAGCGGGGTGATCTTCTCAGGCGGTGAAGCGACCATGCAACCGGAAGCATTGATGCAACTCTGCAGAGAAGTGAAGGCAATGGGACTGAAATGCGGCCTTCACACCAACGGGGTATTTCCGGATGTCATTCGCAGCCTGCTATCCGCTCGCCTGATAGATTTCATCGCCCTTGATATGAAACCTGAATGGAATCTGAATACCGTAAAAGGAAAGGAACGAGCCCTGGGGACAGAAGTTCTGCAGTCTCTGTCCTTATGCACCGATGCAGTCCATAACGGGGATCTGCCCGGATTTCAGGTTGTCCTGACGCTGTTTCCCGGGAGCGGGGAACAGATCGCATCGGTAATGCCTTTCATAAGCCCTGATGTCGATCTTATTCTTCAGCAGGGAGTGTATACCGGTATCAGGAGCCTGAAACCGGAAGATCTGAAAAATATCGCGGATACTATGCATCGTCCGGTCAGAATCCGGACTCGGGAAACGGGAGAAATTTGGTATGAAGGTACTGGGAATCGTGGGGATGCCGGGATCAGGCAAGGGTGAATTTTCTGCCATTGCTTCAGAGATGGGTATTCCTGTTGTGGTAATGGGAGATGTCATCCGCGAGGAGGTACGCAGGGCAGGCCTTCCTCCGGTAGACAGCAGCATGGGGGTGGTGGCACGCAGGCTCCGGGAAGAGCATGGCATGGCAGCGATTGCAAAGGTATGCATTCCGGTGGTTGAGTCACAGCAGGCAGACATGGTCCTTATCGACGGCATCAGGGGTGATGCCGAGGTCAGGGAATTTTCTGCCCATTTTCCTGAATTCATACTCGTTGCCATAGACTCCCCGATCCAATCCCGGTTCGATCGTCTTCAGACGAGGGGACGATCTGATGATCTTTTAGATATGAATCAGCTTTCTGCCCGGGATGAACGTGAATCCTCTTTCGGCCTTCGTTCTGCCATGAATCTTGCTACGATCACCCTCCCAAATACCGGAACTCTTGATGAGTTCAGGCAGCAGGTGAAACGAACCCTGAGTTCCATCGCCGGAGGGGCATGACGTTACATCCGTATTTCGGTTCTTCATCAAAGGTTTGGGATGACATCTCCTGGATCTATGGGATTGAGGATGCCGGGTTTTCAGGGTGGGAAGTCTGTGCTGATGGGAATTATCATTTTGGCAGACCTGAACTGTTTTCAAAAGTTGTTGAGACCCTTGCCACGACACGTCTGAAAGCGACCGTTCATGCACCATTTGGTGATCTGAATCCTGCTGCGATCAACGAGCCGATCTGGCGTGAGACGGTCAGTCAGATCTCTGAATGTATCAGGAGAGCATCAGAGATTACTGACCGGGTGACGATTCATCCCGGGTATCTCTCATGCACCGGAAAACTGGTTCCTGATAAGATATGGGGATTGCAAAAAGAGGCCCTCCGGATATTTGGTCAGGTCGGGACTGAGTATGGTGTTGTGGTCTGCCTTGAAAATATGCCGGGGATTCCAGATTTTCTCTGTCAATATCCTGAAGAGATTCTGGGACTCATCGAGGGAATCGAAGGGGTCGGGATGACCATTGATTTTGGTCACGCCCACACCACCG
The DNA here is from genome assembly GCA_964642535.1 of uncultured Methanospirillum sp. Classification (GTDB taxonomy): domain Archaea; phylum Halobacteriota; class Methanomicrobia; order Methanomicrobiales; family Methanospirillaceae; genus Methanospirillum. The sequence continues at coordinate 692 of CAZXRT010000078.1, read as the reverse complement.
GGAAAGTCGACGCCTTCAGGAAATATCTGGGACATGCTTCCCATGTTCACATCCATGACAATCATGGCAAATCAGATGAACACCTTCCCATCGGTGCAGGGACCATAAACTGGGAGCGGCTTTCTGTTGATCTTGTCAAGAACTATTCGGGAGTGATTGTGGTGGAAGGACGGTCTGTTGCTGAGGCGAAGGAATCATTTGCGAAGATACAGGGGTGGGAATCATAGCCGGAGAAACCCTTCAGGTGTTTTTCCTGGGCACATCCGGAGCGCTTCCAACGATTGCACGAAACCTTCCCTGTATTCTGCTCAAATGGGGATCACACGACCTCCTCTTTGACTGCGGTGAGGGTGCCCAGCGACAGATGATGAAAGCGAGAACCGGGTTTTCCTTTGAATCGGTTTTCATCACCCACTGGCATGCGGACCATTTTCTTGGCATTATCGGACTGCTCCAGACCATGTCCTTCTCCGGCCGCCAGGAACCCCTGACAATATACGGTCCTGACAACGTCCATGATATCGTCACCGATATGAAGCAGATCTGCCGCACCAGGCTGAAATTTATGCTCGAATCCCGCAGGGTGAAGGCGGGGGATACTCTTGATTTTCCGGGATACCGGATCCATGCAGTGGCGACCGATCATGGCATTCCGGGCCTTGCCTACATCTTTGAAGAAGATAACCGGCCGG
>CAZXRT010000077.1:0-8064 GCA_964642535.1 uncultured Methanospirillum sp. | reverse complement strand
AAGATCATGAAGCAGTGCAGGATGCGCTGAAGCAGCTCGGGATTGAAAATCTTCGACATGAATTAATCGGAAAACTTTCTGGCGGACAGCAGCAGAAGGTCATGATTGCTCATAACCTGGCGAAAAAACCATCCGTCCTCCTTCTCGATGAACCATTCAGCAACCTTGATCTGAGAACTCGCGATGAAGTCTCCTCCCTCCTCTGCAAGGTATGTGACTCCGGAGTCCCGGTAATGATGGTCTCCCATGCTTTTGACAGTCTTCCTGACCGCGACATCAGGGTTCTCGTTATGCAAAAAGGGCAGATGGTCCTCAATGCAGTCTCCGCACCCGGGCAGGTGGCAAATCTTATCCGCTCCGTTCCGGTGGCAGGGTAATGCTTGAGTTTCTCATCCAGAACAATGTCCTGTGTCATGCAGTTGAGGCCATGTTTTTCGCCTCAATCGGATGCGCAATTATGAGCGTTCTTATTACCCAGATGAACATCACATCCATTGGTTTTACGATGTCTCATGCTGCGTTTGCCGGAGGCGCTGCCGGGGTTTACTTCGGATTTCCGATGATGATATCGGCCATTGTACTCAGTGTTCTGACCGCACTGGTGATGGGGCCGCTCAGTTTCCGGACTCGGATGCATACTGACACGACGCTCGGTGTCCTTTTTGGAACTATGATGGCCTTGGCTATTTTTTTTATTGCTCTGATGCAGTCAGCAGGACGGGGATTTGATGCAAGTGCTCTTCTGTATGGGAATGTTGTCTCCCTGTACCGGGAGGAGATCTATGCTCTGGTTGCTATTACGACAGTAATCATTCTGCTGATAATTCTTTTCAGCAAAGAGATCACTGCAATCACGTTTCACCGAAAGATGGCAGAGATCAGTGGCATCCGGGTTCAGCCGGTTTATTATCTGTTCCTCCTGCTCATTGCAATCATGGTGGCACTTTGTCTTCCAATAGTTGGCGGGCTTCTCCTCTATGTATGGCTGGTCACTCCTGCAGCGATCGTCTATCAGTTTTGCGGAACAATCAGGGAGATGTTTATTGCTGCTCCGGTTGTTGCTGCGTGCACTAGTGTCATCGGCGCTTTTGTGGGTATTACTTATTCTCTCCCGGTCGGTCCGTTCACTGCAGTACTCTTTTCAGGTGTCTTTGTCACTGCTGTGGTATTTTCTCCAAAAAGAAGAGTGAATAGTCAGACATATTAATACAATAATCAGATACGTAATACTATGAAACGACTTCTCTGTCTTTTCACCCTTTTCGCACTTCTGATGGGATTTCCCGCAGTCAGTGCACTGGATGTGGTAACGACGACGAGCGTGCTGTGGGATCCGGTCAGCCAGATTGGAGGGGACACGGTGAATGTGGTGTACATTGCTGATCCGACGGTCTGCCCGCACCTGCAGGGAGATATTCTTCCCAATCTTCTTCAGAAGAATGCAGAGGCTCTGAAGTCACCGGACCTCTTCCTGGCACATAACAGTACCATGGATTTAGCAGCTATGGCGGCAATTGAGAAGTTCAGGGATTCGAACGGGTACGGGAAGACAGCCTGGAAGATTCTCAAGCTTAATACCGAGTGGAATACTCCGGATAATGCACAAACTCTTGCAGACACGGTCCTTGCCTGGCTCAAAGAAGCAGATCCAAAAAATGCTGAAACCTATACGGCGAATGCTGAAAAATATAAAGCAGAGATAGCAAAAGCAGGAAATCTCACCGCTGATGAAAAGGCCGTTCTCTCCAAGAAGAACGTCATTGTGATGGCCTGGCAAAAGGAACCGGTCCAGAAATGGCTCGGCGTTCAGGTTTATGACATCTTTGCTCCTGAATTTGCCTATGGCGGGAACAAAACTCCGGCCAAGGTCGTTGATGCCATACAGAAAAACAAGGATAAGATATATGCAATTGACCTGGTCTCCGGTGGAGGGAACATGTATGTCATTGAGAACATGCAATCTGGTGAGATGGCAAAGGGCATTGAAGAGGCTCTGACTGATATCGCCGTAAAGACTGACCGGGTAACATTCACAAACTTCCCGAAGTCTGTTGATGGCGTAAACTCGATTCCTGATGTGCTCAGGTATAACAAGAACCTGCTCCTGGCATAAAGCCCGGAGTTCTTTTTTCTTCCCGGTTCCGAATTATGCAATTGATGGTGAACCGGATTGATCATTTCTTAATAAATTGTTAACAAATGCCGGATTAGGTTGTGATTATGTCTATCTTAATTATGAGATCGAACCGATTCAGAGGCCTCGTGCGGTAAGAAGAATGACAATAGATGGATTATAGAATCAATCCTAAAAAGGGATTGTAGGTCTGCTCATAATCAGGAATTTACCATGTCAGGGCAGACTGGGTTAATGAGTGACGGTTCGATTTGTGGATTGAAATCTGAAAGACCGACAAAATAGGGATCAAGTTTCGGATCTTTGCTCAAAAAGTCTGAAAGAGATGGTTCATTTTTGATAAATTTCCCTACGAGAATCTGATAGGAAAAGTCATCAAAGAACTCTTCACAATAATCAGCAATTTTATTAATTGCCTTCTCATCAAGAGCCTCAATGAGGACATCCCCCATCAGAACATGCATGTTTACGCTCTGCTGCGCTATTTTTACTTCAGTCGATGATGGGATCTGAGGTATGTAATAGTCTTCGGATTTTTCAGGTGTTTTTTGATATCCGGGTCCATGAACTAATACTCTTCGTATCCCGGGAATACAGGAAAGTCCATCAAGAAACTTTTCTGCATTTTCTGCCTCAAGCATACGGATCGGAACAATTCTGCACTGGGGGTATGTAGTCGATTCCATTTTTCTCTCCCTCACAAGGGCTCACTCGATAAAATACGTCTTTGAAATGACTCCCTTGCCTGACAGTAATATGGTGTATGGGGATAAATAGATTATTACGAATTTTTAATTCTTATGATTAATTATTATTATTAATAAAATTGTTAATTCGACTATCTTACTTATTTTCGAATTTTCTAAAATTTCGGATGATTTTTAATTTTGAGAAATTTTACATGAGGTAAGTAAATTATACTATATGACTAATTAGTATCAATATGTTAGATTCATTTTCTGATTCTGATGTTGATGATCTTCAGGAAAATGATCTCTCCCGTATCGGGGTTTCTCTGCCATCAAATTTGTTGACAAGTTTTGATAAGATCCTGAATACACGGGGATATTCTTCCCGCTCAGAGGGGATCAGGGATGCAATCAGATCCTATATTAGGTATTATAAATGGATGGGGGATGTGACTGGCGAGAGACAGGGAGTGATAACGATCGTATATGATCACCATCAACGTGGCCTTGTCGCTGCAATCACTGATATTCAGCATGATTATATGGGATTAATTCAGGTTTCCCTCCATTCGCATGTCACCCATACCCGTTGTGTAGAGGTACTTCTGGTACGAGGAGACGCAACAAAAGTAAAAGAAGTAGCAGAACGCCTGATGGCACAAAAAGGGGTCGAAACCGTAAAATTATCAACTATCCCTATTGAAGGATGATTAACTCTTCATCAAGAAACTGCTTTCCCATGAGAGGATCATGATCGTCAGCTCCCCAGGGAGCCGGCATGTCCCATCAGGCCCGGATATCCGGGATCTGAAATACTCTTCTATCGGCTTTCGATCTGCCCCTTCAGGAACACACAGGCGCTGAGCATAATCCTCTACCAGATCACTAATCCGGGTATGCTCCTCTATATACTGTTCTCTCCGAACCGTAACGTCTGGGTAGATTCCCATCTGATAGAGTACCTGAAACAGAATATCTGATTTTGGTCCGGACTCATATGGTCTCTGATGATACACCCGCCAGAGATCCTGCACCACCTCTTCCCAGGGTGTTCTTCCTGCAAACCAGATCAGAAATATCTTCCCTGAGCAGACCTGTTCCATCTTCTGCACTGCTTCAACAATATCGGGCATACCGAGTGAAAAACAAGCGACAACGGCATCATACGGGCCGGAGAGATCTGTAATATCCACCTCTTCCCATCGCTTATGGACCGGATGGATCCCGGTCAATCCACGGGAAATTGCATTCTCCTTCAGAACCGTGATCATGCCTGCTGCAGGTTCAACAACTGTTACCTGACTCCCCCGCTCTGCAAGAGGCAGGGCAAGAGTGCCCGGCCCACCCCCGATATCCAGAACCCGACCCGGCTCCCCGGCTGCGATCAGATCCACAATCGGGGTATATCGGTCCTGATTCAGGCAGGCTGCTTTCCAGAACACTCGAGCTTTCTCTTCGGTAAGCCAGACCGTTGCACATTCCTGGTGATCTCTGCATGCAAGATTTCGAATCATCTGCTCTTTCCAAACCCGGGCCCAGCTGATCTCATGGGCAGAAACAGAATTCGAAAGGGGTGTGTGGCTACACATTGTACATATGTGTGATCAAAATAACAATTATATTTATTCAGTAATACATAATCTGTTAGTGATGAAGACGGAACGACAATTACTTACTACGGTGGTTGGTACCGTGCTGCTCCTGCTCATGGCAGTGACAGTCAGCTGCTCAGCATCTGATGAGAAGGTGCTCAGCATCGCAACGCTGAATGAGGTCAAATCCCCGGCATTTATCGGAGATTATGCGACCGGACTCTTCAACCACATCTCAAATCCTCCCCTCATGCAGATGGATAGTGAAGGACGGATCATAGAATTGCTTGCAGATTCGTTTGTGGTTTCGCCTGACAATACGGTCTGGACATTCACGATTCGCCCTGATCAGTTCTGGAGCGACGGGAAACCGGTTACTGGTGAAGATGTCGCATTCTCCATCAATATGTATGGAAAGAATGTGCCAAATGCCGGGTGGATAGGTGAGACCCTTACTGACACAAAGGTTGACGGGAACAAAGTCACTTTTACCTTCAACAAACCCTATACCAACCTCGATCGTGAGTTCACCTCATACTCGATCATGCCAAAGCATGTCTGGGAGAAGATCGACAACCCGGTAAACTACACCAGTGAGGGACCTTATGTCGGGTGCGGGCCATTCTTTGTAGAAAAGATCGATCTGAATGCAGGAAAACTGATCTTTGCGAAGAACCCGAACTGGAAGGGAAACGCCCCCTATTATGATCAGGTAGAGATCAGCTGGTTCAAGAATGAGGATGCAGCAGCAAAAGCACTCGAGTCCGGGGAAATGGATACCTATTGGAAGTATGCATCTGCGTATCCTTATGCTGCTATCGACTCTCTGAAAGGAACCGGAAAGTTTGAGATCCTTGAAACGCCGACCAGTGGGATGACGTTTATTGGATTCAACCTGAAAAATGAACCAATGTCTGATCTGAACTTCCGCAGGGCGTTCGCTTCAGCAATCAACTATCCTGAACTCGTCGATATCACGACTCTCGGTCATGGAAGCGTTCCAAACGGCGGTTTTGTCCCTCCAGCCATGGATGGGTATGTTGAGACAGCACCGATGAAGTATGATGCAGGGGGTGCAAAAAAGATCCTCGCTGATGCCGGATATAAGGACTCAGATAGCAACGGGATCGTTGAGGGTAAAGATGGCAAGGACATCGTTCTCGATCTCCTGATCCGAAGTAGTTTCTCCCGTGAGGCAGAACTTATCAAGGAATACCTTACTGCAGCCGGAATTGGAGTCGACATCCGATCGGTAGAGGACAATACCTGGTTTGGTCTGAAGGACAATTATGACTATGACCTCACTCTGACCCGCACGACCCCCTGGGGAATGCTGATGCATGCAGGGTGGGCAACCGGATACTTTGACAGCCGCAGAACCGGTCAGGGTGTCCTCCACACGGTAGACGACCCTGCATTCCTTGACCTCTGTGATAAGATCCTGGCGACTACGGACAAGGTAAAACTGACAGGATATGCAGAAGAGGTCCAGAAGTACTATACAGAAAACCTCCCTGGTGTTCCGCTCTCCTGGAAGAATGATGTGACTCCATATAACAAAGCGATCACCGGGTGGTACTCAAGTCCGCTCTATGGGATCATGAATGAGTTCACCTTCACCGGTGTAAGGCCGGTTGCCTGAACTCTTTCCATCTTATTTTTCTCATATTAGTACAATCTTATAAGAGAATGCCGGATCAGATCGCTTTATCGATATGGGTTCTCCGTAAGATGGTGAGATACCTGATATCTGCTCTCCTGGTTTTGGTCATCGTCTTCATTGTGCCCCGGGTGATGCCTGGCGATCCGGTTAGAAATCTTGTGGGGGAAGATATTTGGCTCTCCCCGGAAACGATCATGAAGATACGGGCTGATATGGGGCTTGACCTTCCACTGAGTGATCAGTTTATCCATTATTTAGAGAGCCTCTCCTCATGGGATCTGGGATACTCGTATCACCTGCATGCCCCGGTCCTTGACATCCTTCTCGGACGAATCCCCTGGACGCTTCTTCTCATAGGGACTTCCATCCTTGCAGGAGCAGGGCTCGGTGTTACCCTCGGAGCACGGGTGGGATGGGATACCGATCGGTGGTGGGCACGTATTCTGACCGGAAGTGCCCTTCTGGTCTCGTCGGTACCGCCGTACCTGCTCGGACTTGCATTCCTCGCCGTATTCTCCTTTCACCTTCGCCTGTTTCCGTTTAAAGGATTATATAATACTCCTGATTGCCTGAGTATTATGTATCACCTCACCCTTCCGGTGCTGGTTCTCACCCTCTTTTATACATCCCGCAATCTCCTGATCATGCGGGGATCCGTGATCAGTGAGAAAGGTCTGCTCTACCCTCAGTGTGCCCGGGCTCTCGGAATTCCCGGGCGGTCCGTTCTCTGGCGCCACGTCGCAAAGAACGCCCTGCTTCCGGTTCTTACCCTGATAGCACTTGACTTTGGCTTTCTCTTCTCGGGAGCACTCTTTATTGAGATCGTCTTTTCCCTGCAGGGAATGGGAAGCCTGATCTATGACGCAATACTCCTTCGGGATATTCCAATCCTGACCGGATCATTTCTGGTGATATCGGCCCTGGTCATTCTTGCCAACGTGAGTGTTGATATCATTTCTGCACTCGTTGATCCCCGGGTCAGGATGGTTCAGGAATGAACAGGGTTTTCTCAACACCGCATATACGGGATCCGGGAGTGATTGCAGCAGGAGCCATCCTTCTCTGCCTCCTGCTCTGGGCTCTCATTCCGCAGATGTTTGTTCCTGGTGACACAGACAAACGATACCGGCCCTATCTTGATCCCTCACCCGTTCACCCGCTGGGAACTGATGATATCGGACACGATATTTGGTATCTGGTGATCTATTCTGCCCGTATCTCCCTCATCATCGCGTTCGCTGCAGGAGGTTTATCGATTCTTATCGGCGTTTCTATCGGGGTGATTTCAGGATATTTTCCCGGAATCATCGATGATATCCTGATGGGATTCACTGATATCATTCTTATTCTCCCGAAAATTCCGATGATCATCCTGCTCGCCGCAATGATCCGGCCGAATCTGGTCCTTCTGATCCTGGTCCTCGGTCTGCTCTCCTGGGAGGCCACGGCCCGGGTCGTTCGTTCCCGGGTGATGCAGGTGACCGGTGCCGGGTATATTCTCTCTGCCCGGTGCCTTGGTTTTTCACCCGGGTGGATCATGACCCGGGAAATTCTCCCGGTGATCTACCCGGTTGTTCTGCCTAAACTGATGCTGGTGGTAGCAGGCGCTTTAATCTCTGAAGCCTCACTCTCATTTCTTGGTCTTTCTGATCCGACAATGGATAGCTGGGGGAAGATGATCGCTGATGCATTCACTCATGGGGGTTTTATACGGGGAATGTGGTGGTGGTATACACCGCCTGCCCTCTGTATCGTACTGATGATCCTCTCCTGTGTCCGGATTGGGATGATATGGGAGCAGAAAGGGACGGAGACGGCATTCGAATGATCGGGTCTCCGCTCCTGTGGGTCTCTGGGCTGGATGTCAGGTTTAGGACATCCGAAGGAGAGGTCTGTGCAGTATCCGGATTCTCCTGTACTATTTCTGCAGGGGAAGTAGTGGCAATTGTTGGGGAGTCAGGATGCGGGAAATCAGTTGCAGCTCAC
>CAZXRT010000076.1:0-8265 GCA_964642535.1 uncultured Methanospirillum sp. | reverse complement strand
TCGCTATTGAACATTTCATCGCTTTTACACGAACCTACCAGGAACTGGGTATGAAAGTTCCGCAGTGGCAGAATGTACACGAAAACTTTGAAACTGCAGTTCGTGAGACAGAACCCGGCAGTATCAGGATAACGATCGAGAAACGGGCAGTATACATTCTTGCCGACTCACTGTTTGGAAAAGTCTGCTATAATCTGATTGAAAATGCAATCAGGCATGGACAGAAACTGACCCGGATTGACGTAACTTTTCATGAAACCGAAGAAGGGATGCGGATTTCGGTTTCTGATGACGGGTGCGGTGTTCCCGATGATCTGAAAGAAATTATTTTTGAGAGAGGATATGGGAAAAATACCGGGTTCGGGCTCTTTCTGGCCAGAGAGATACTGTCTATCTCTTCAATAACCATCACAGAACGGGGACTGGAGAATCGTGGTGCCCGCTTTGACATTGACATACCAAAAGGGAAATTCCGGACCGACGAAAGATAATGACAGAGCAAGGAAATGGATTACAAGCGAAATTGGTAAAATTTTCTGGTAGCATCATCTATACTCTTTCTTCTTCTTTGGTACTGTCCGGTTTTTGTGATACACAAAACCGTCACATGTTAAGGGTAAAGATCATATATCAGGCAGTTCATTCATCAAATGAGAAAATTAGGGACCGAAAAAGATGATTCGGGCACTGTATGTTGATGACGAGCCTGATCTCCTGAAATTAGGGAAAATATTCCTGGAAAGGCTGGGAGATTTCCAGGTCGCCACGGTGACCAGCGCTCAGGAGGCAATCCGGTATCTGGATCAGTTTATCCCTGATGTGATAATTTCTGATTATCAGATGCCCGGCATGGATGGGCTTTCTTTTTTGAAAACACTCAAAGAGGGAGGGAACAAAACTCCCTTTATTCTTTTTACCGGCCGGGGAAGGGAAGAGATCGTCATCAAAGCACTCAATTATGGTGCTGATTTCTATCTTCAGAAAGGAGGAGAGCCACAGGCACAATTTGCCGAACTGGCTAATCATATAAGACAGACAGTTGCAAGGAAACGTGCTGAGGAAGAACTTAGGACCCAGAATTATGAACTTCATGCAGCATATGAAGAAATCGCTGCCTCAGAAGAAGAATTACGGGCAAATATCGATGAACTGATCGCAAAGGAAGAGATCATCAGGATCAGCGAGGAACGTCTGATCATGGCTCAGGAGATTGCCCAGGTTGGATGCTGGGAGTACAACCTTATGGATAATACGATATGGGGATCTGCTGAAGGCCTGAGAATATTTGGATTTCCACCAGTAGCCGGAGATTTTCCCATCAATGAAATTGAAGCCTGTATCCCGGACAGGGAGCGGGTCCACCAGACGCTGGTAGACCTGCTGGACCATGAAGCGGAGTACAATCTCGTATACCTGATACACCCGGCAGATGGATCTGATGAGAAGTATATCCACTCTGTTGCCAGAATGTACAGGGATCCCCAGGGAAATCCCATCAGGGTCATCGGTGTCATTCAGGACATCACCTCCCAGATGAAGAATGAGATTTCACTTCAGGAGACCAGGGATTACCTGGAGAATCTTATCTCAATTGCTAATGTTCCGATTATTATCTGGGATCCTCATTTCAGAATTACCCGGATGAACCAGGCATTCGAACGCCTGATCGGAAGAGAGGCAGAGGAAGTACTGGGAAAACCACTTGAAATTCTGTTTCCCCAGGACAAAGCAGAAGAGTCGATGAGACTGCTCCAACCTACTTTCGAACGACTCCGGGGAGATACCACCGAGATAGAAGTAATCCATTGCGATGGAACACGGCGGACTCTGCTCTGGAATTCAGCAACATTGTATGCTCCTGGAGGAGATACCCCTCTTGCCACGATTGCCCAGGGATATGACGTGACCGAAGAGAGGAGGCTGGAAAGGGATAAATCCATAGCGATTGCCCAGATCCAGGAAAACCTGGCGTACATGGCTATTCTGAATGATGAGATCCGCAACCCCCTGACCACTATCCTTTCAGTTGCAGAGATGATAGAGAGTGAAGAAATTTTCCGGATGATCGCAGGCCAGGTTGAACGGATCGATGCAAGAGTTAGCCTTCTCGATAAAAGATGGGTTGAATCTGAAAAAGTCCTGAATGTTATCAGGAAACATTACCAGATTTTTACTTCCCATCAGGAGCAGTCCGGGATACACACCGATGATCCCAACGAAAATCCGACTGATCTTTGAATGTGTACCGACTTCATGATCGACAAAAACTTCACCACACTGATTGATTATACACTCATTCATGGGGGAGATACCTCCGGTATCAGGTTTTCTGTACAGAATCCGGAATCCTGTCTGAAGATCACCGGTGAGGATAACAGGAGATTTTTTCCCACGATGAGGAAAAACACTTTTTTATCTGTGGGTTACGGAAAAAAATTGGTCTCGGCAGGTTTATTGCCCGGGAGATCCTCGCGGATTCAGAGCCTTCCAAGAGAGAAACCGGAGAAGAAGGAAAGGTACATGGTTTGAGATCATCTTCCCTTCAGGATGGTATGCAAGAAGACAACTCGTCCAGAATCTGCCCCTCGATCCATGAAATTTTGTGATGACTCCCAGAAAATGGAATATCGGAGAGTATTTTTTATCCTGTTTCCTTTTCTCGTTCTTTCCGTTCATCTGTCAGTAATGGCTCTGACATTTCCTGAATCAGATTTTATCATCATGACCGGTCTGATGCTGGGATATATTCTCCCCCCTGCCGGAAAAGAAACCATTATTCCCCTGGGCATTGCCCTTGGTATACCCTGGTGGTCAGTTGCATTCTCAATCATTCTTGTCGATCTGGAGACTGCCCTTTTCATGGCATTCAACTTCGATTATGTGCACCGCCTTCCCATCCTGGGACCATTGATCAGGGATCTTACCAAAACAACGGAAGAGATGATAGCCCGTCACCGATGGCTCTCAGGATTGTATGCACTCGCCGTCATCCTGATGGTGATGGTCCCGATACTGGGAAGCGGAGGTGTCAGAGGTTCTATCGCCGGACGGCTTCTGGGTCTCACTCCGATTCAGACCATCCTTGCAATCGTAACCGGTGCATCAATCGGATGCTTTGGAATCGCACTTGGGGCTGATCAGATCTTTTCCTATCTCTGCTCAACCGGACTGCTTTCTCCTGATATCTTCATACGGGTCTGTCCGGGCTGACAACCATCCCGTTTGAACATAGATGCACCGGAGAAACAGAATCTGATTACATGAATTGCTGAATAGAAAGAGGGTAATCCTATGCGGTATCCTGGACAGGGGACGATGTTTGCATCATATTTCTCAGGGTGATCCCTACCAGAGTAAGGGTACTTCCGGCGACAATCGTTAACACTCCCAGGATATCAAGAAAAAAATAAAAAACCGGGGTCGGTTCGATGATGCTGATGATTCCGATACCCAGTGATCCGACACTGATCAGAGCCCTGCTGATAAATCCTTCAGGAACCGCCTTTCTCCCCCTGACAATCCGTTTCAATAAGATCAAGGAGGAAGCAAGCATCCACACGGCAATGACAAGAAGAATTGCAGTTATCCAGAACAGGACAGGAAGAACTGACAGAATCACGGATAGGAATATGATTCCGATTCCCCTGAACAGATCATTGCGTCTTTCACATCGAAGGGGGTGAAAAGAGAGACCGTTGTATATCGTGACGATTCCTGCGAGTAAGACAATGACAGGAATGACAAAACGTGTCAGTCCGGTAAAGATGAGGTCAGGTACAATGATAAAACAACACCCAAGAAGAATGATCAGGAACCCCTGAATAAGATGGGTCCGGTATGTTGAGACCTGATCATGAAGCTGCTGGGCAATACCGGTCACCGAGGTCCGGCGGGCCATGGAGATCAGCGTGATGAATGTCTCCGATATCATCAGAAGGAGCGGTGCATCATCAATAAGGTGCAGAAAGGGGTGTACTTTCGGATCGTACCGATCAAGATGGACTTTGTACTCCCTCTCTGTCTCATGAAGATGATACTGCCCTTTCCGATAACTGGCAATGGTTCCGGGCGTCGGCACATTAATCGGTGAAGTCACCCACTCCGGGCCGGGAGGAAGAGAGACCTGTCCCTTAGGTATTGTCACTTCCCAGACGCCTTCATGCAGAGGTTGAAGAAAATCTTCAATGAGAGCCATATTACAGATAGAGAATAGCGGGTTGGAAGAGAGTGCGTATAAACCTGCCGAAGAAACCTGTAATCATGCAGGAAGGATTGAAACCTTTCATCGCCGAACTGGTATGAGTAATACTTGACAGGCCAACAAATAAAGACAGACAGGGAGACATAATGCCAGAGAACGACACAGGTCAGCCACTATGGAAGAATGACGGCGATAGTGCTCTCTGCGAAGCTCTCCGGGCTGAATACTTTCGTTTTGACGAAATTCTGAAAGGAATTGATCGAGAACGGATCGGAATGACGGGGTTTTGTGCACTTGCCGGAGCAGTGATACTGAACACAGCCTGTGTCATATTCAATCCACAGGCATACATGATCCTCTGGATCCTGGCAAGTCTGTACTTCTACCTCACCTATCCCCTTCTTCCCCTTCTGCTCTTCGCAGCTCAGATGACCTTCGGATCTAAAGAAAAGTCTGCCGGAGAATGTTCCCGCGAACCGATTCTGCCCATGATAAAAAACCTCCATCTCTTCAAAAATCGTGACATTGTCATCAGGCTTGCGATCAGGTTTTTTATTATAAGTATTATGCCACTGACCTCCGGAATGGCACTTATTTATACAATATCACTCATTTTTGCTATCATACTGGGCATTCAAACCATTATTCCACCCATGACATCACTCCTGATCATTATCCAGTGCCTGGGCATTCTGATTTTATACCTGGATCTTGCGTATCTGAAAAGGCAGTTCACCTTTGTAGTCCGGAAACTGAATGTCTCATCAGAAAAGAATGTCATCAGATATCTGATCATCACCATCCTTGGAATCGTTGTTGTCGGTGTCGCCTCTGTTGCTGCCATCATACTCCTCATAGCCATTCTTTTACCCGGATTTACCCTCGGAGTATTCGATGATGTGACTGCCCTTACCGCATACCGGACTGATGCCTGGATTGGAATCCTTCTCATCAGCCAGTTTATCTGGATGCAGTGCCTGCAAAGCATTTTGAGCAGAAGGATTACCCGGAGATTTGGAATGGATCTTGCAGATAGGATCAGAAGAGCGGAAAATCTGCTCTCCTGCTCTTCCCCCTTCAGGATAGAAAAAACACTTCCAGGTATAGCAAAGGAAGCCATATCTGATTCTCTGCGGCGGGATATTCTCTCGCTTCTCTTTGAGTCGAGGATTCATACAATCTCCCGAACCCGCCTCGCCGGACTCTTCCCTACCTATGCCATTGGAATTAACATCAAAGAACTTCTTCGTATTCAGGAACTTCGTCATCTTTCAGCTATGTTCAAAAATTCCAAACCGTAACAGCCAAAATGCGAACACAGATAATTCGGGGAGAACAAATCGCAATTAACCGGATTTTCAACCATATTTTCCAGAAGTTATTTATCGGGATAAACTGGAACTGGTTGTAGGAAAGAAAGAGAGGTCCAGGTATCTGTCTGATCATCTTTTCCTTTCGAAAAAGAATCACAATTTCAGGACAGAGTCATATGAAGCCAATCGTCATATCCCCCCATCTGATTCCACTGCTGATCGTCATTATATTCATAGGCCTCCTGCCCGCTCCCGTTTTTGGAACGATATATGGACCAGACGGAGCGGAACTGTCAGAAAACCTTACCTCACGGATAACCGATGATCCCTCTCTCCTCTCCGGGAATCTTCCGGCTGGAGAAGTGGTCTTTTTTACCAACTCTCATTGCGGGGCATGTGCAAATGCGAAAGAATATCTGGATACCTATATTCTGAAAAATCCGGAAATCACCCTGCAGACATATGATATTTTCAACAATACAGAAAACCGGGCGATATTTGAAGAATATAAAAAGAAATTCAATCACAAGTTTCTTTCGACCCCTTCAATCATGATTGGTAACATCACCCTGGAAGGCTCCCAAGATATCAGGAACCACCTTGAAGAGGTGATTACCCTCCAGTCACCCTTGATGAGGACATCGGCGCTGAATCAGAAGTCCGATCTTCAGATCTCATCTAATGCAGCCGATGAGATCCCCCTGCTCCTTATCATCGGTGCAGGTCTCCTTGATGGCATAAACCCCTGTGCATTTGCGGTTCTCGTGATTCTTCTTGTTTACCTGATGACCCAGAAAAGCAGAAAATCAATGATTTCTGCAGGGCTAGTCTATTCCGCAGCAGTTTTCATCTTCTACTACCTCTCCGGAGTGGGAATATTCACCATTGTTCAGACTACCGGAATAACAACTGCCTTTTCAGTGGCAGCCGGAATCATTGCCCTTCTGGCCGGAATCCTGATGCTCAAAGACAGCCTCATCCCCGGACAACGACCAGCCCTTGCCATTCCTGCATCACAAAGCCAGATTATCAACCGCATTATGAAAAAGGCAACCTTACCAGCGGCTTTTATCCTCGGAATTCTGGTCGGGATGTTTGAACTTCCCTGCACAGGAGGAATCTATCTCTCTATCATCTCCATGATCTCCCTGAAGACTGATCTCAATCAGGCGCTGGGATATCTTGCAGTATATAATGCAGCCTTCATCCTTCCGCTTCTGGTTATCCTTGTCCTGGTCACGGTGGGCCTTCCACCGGAACGGGTGAACGAGTTCAGAATTGAACAGCGGCGTCTTCTCAGGGGTATCATCGGAATCGTTTTACTTATCTTTGCAGGGGTAATCCTCTCCGAAGTATTGATATAATCTCAATATCTCCGTTTCACCAAAAAAACTGATGAGGTTTTCTTTCCTCTTCAGTGTTCCTCCCCTCAGGGTTTTTTATCATAGGAGATCAAAGTCTTTTCTCATGGCCGCTTTCCGGGTAGACCACCCGGATTACCAGGAATATATCACAGGATAACTTCTGTCAGGAGATCTGTTGAAAATATTGCGCTTGTATTTGCACATTTGCTACCCGGTTTTTTTGGCATGATGACCAGAATGCCAATCAGGAGCCGGAACCGTATACTATCGAATTCCTAGCAGGTATGCTTTAATGCTGCCAGGGCTTATGATGCCGTATGTATACCCTGACCCCGATCGGGATCATTCATTCTCCTTTTAAAAACCGGGAAGACGCTCCACGGCAGGGACGTGAATCAGAAAGGCATTCAGAAATCTCGATATATCCTGAGTACAGAGACGGGCTTGGCGGTCTCATTGGTATTTCACATATCTGGGTTCTGTACTGGATGGACCGTGCAGACCGCAGCATTCTTTTCTCCCGTCGTCCGGATTGGAAAGAAGAACGACCGGTTTTTACCATCCGGTCTCCATCCCGGCCCAATCCGGTTGCTCTCTCAGTCGGGAAAATTATTGACGTTCAGGACGGGGTGATCACCGTTACCGGTCTTGAAGCACTGGATGGATCCCCGGTAATCGACATCAAACCCTATATCCCGGGTCTTGATTGCATCCCGGATGCCCGGTATTCTGCACTGACCCATCACGAAGAGGTAATGACGAGCAAGCCGGAGAATGGTCACGAAGATTTATAAAATAAAGAGTTCAGGTAAAAATTGGGGGTTTTTGATTCAGAAAAGAGCCGGTGATCTGTTGTATCACCCCATACCCTGCATACAACTCTCTTCCTGACCATCGGCATAATCCGGATGAATCTCTTCGTGAATTACCAGAGTCAAAATAAAAATTCCAATGGCAAGAATACACGAACAGAGAAATGCGAGGTCAAATCCTGCTGTTAACAGGTGAAGTTTGATAGAGACCGGAGCGCTTTTCGTGATGCCCTGGACATTTGCTATCGTTTCTATTCCCCAGATAAAAACAAGGTTGGCAAACGCGATTCCGAGCGTCAGGGGGGCAAACCGTTCCAGGCTGGTCAGGCTTGAGACCATGCCCTGATACTTTTTCGAGACCGAATTCATGATCATCGTGGAGACAGGAGAGATCATGAGGCCCATTCCGCACCCGATGCATGCCAGGGTGATGATGATGAAGAGAATGTCGGTTTCAACTCTGATCCGGGTCATCATGAAATACCCTGCAATCAGGAATAACCCTGCAATAATACTGAGTTTTTTCCCTCTGAGCCGGTTGTATAACCCTCCGGCAATGATACCTGATACCATCA
>CAZXRT010000075.1:6695-8450 GCA_964642535.1 uncultured Methanospirillum sp. | reverse complement strand
GCTGAACATATGGGCTGAAAAGTCTGGTTACTTCAAACCAGTCCCCCGAACTTTCATTGCCAAAAGAGGTCGGACTGACACTTCCGGCAGTCTTTATCTGAATGCCGGTGATGTTACCAGATGAGGGGACATCAGCAGAGCAAATGGAGAAGAGCCGGGCCTCCTCATTGCCGGTGGCCGTGACCATCATGACCGAACCGGCAGGAACAAAGATTCCGTCACCCGCTGATGCAACCACCCGTTCATCATCCGCAGTGATTTCCGCGGTCCCTTCCAGGAGATAGATCACCTCAGGAAAGGGACGGATTGCGTCCGGGCTCAGAGATTCTCCGGGCTTTAAGGTGACAAGAGAGAGGGGTGCTGAAGTATCTGATTGCTCAGGAACTGAACGATTCAGAAGGGGAAGAAGATCCACGACTGCTATCTTTTCTTCAGGACTGTTCATCCTCACAGAATCCAGGCAGAACACCGTCCCGGATGCCACAGGGACTGAAGCCGGTTCTGCAGAAGATGCCGACAATCCAAGCAATCCAAGAAGCACAAGCCCGATACAGAACACACAGATACTGTTTTTCATCATCAGGTGTTGGCGTTCGGGGGATAAAAAAGTCAGGAAATGGTGGATCGCCGGCAGGATGGAAAGAATCTTAATACCAGATCCGCAAACCGGACAGGTTCCTCCCTATGGCCTTACCACGAAGGCCCGATCAGGATCAGGCTGATATTATCAGGCCCTCCCCGTGCCAGACAGGTCTGGAGGAGTTCCATGGTAGCCTTCGTAATGTCGGGTTCAGAACAGATGGAGACGATCTCCGGGTCGCGGATCACTTCCCAGAGCCCGTCTGTACACACAAGAAAGCGTTCCGTCCCGTAGCGGGGGTATGATGCAGTCATCACCGGAGGTGCCGGACGGTGTGGATCCCCGGAGATGACTGCGGTGATGATGTTTCGCAGCGGATGAGTGTAGACCTGGTCGTCGGTGATCACTCCCTCGTCACAGAGTTCCTGCACCAGGGAGTGATCATGGGAGATGCGATCAATTTTCCCATTCTCCATCCGGTACACACGGGAATCCCCGCAATTTATCACAAACACTGAATCAGCTGACCAGACCAGTCCGCTCACCGTTGTTCCCAGGCCGTTTGATGAGGGATCGCTGATCACCATCCCATCAAGGAGTTCCTTGGCATCAGCGATCAGGGATCCTGCTTCCTGCTCATGTCCCGGGTACCGGTTGGAACGGGCGAAGAACTCCAGGACAGTCCTGCTTGCCACCTCGCCAGCTACCGATCCGCCAACGCCGTCGGCAACAAAGAAGAGAGCAGGATGGGAAGGAACCGTGAATGTCCGGGGAGATTCCATGCTCACTCCGGAGACTACCGTTCCTAGGGCGAGAAGACTGTCTTCATTGCCCGAGCGTAAGTACCCGCGATTGGTGAGGTATGAACAGAATACCGTCTGGTTCATCTCGACTCGCATGAATATCGGATTTCATGCCAGATGAGGGTTCTGATCCCTGCTGGAGAATGATCAACATCCTCTCATATCGCAAGACACCCCTGATCCTATAACCATCCATGAACCACTAAGAAAGAGGAGGCACATTCTGCATCATTACCCGGTCACCCCGACTGCGTTTATCTATCTCTGTACCCGGCTCACCATCAGGAAAAAACGACTTATCCAGCCGGAACAGTACATGCGGCTGCTCAACATGGATCTCAACCAGATAACCAGGTTTATCGGGGAGACCGG
>CAZXRT010000075.1:5094-6595 GCA_964642535.1 uncultured Methanospirillum sp. | reverse complement strand
CTCTACCATGCTTTTTATGCGAACCTGTACCGTGATGCACGATCAGGTATCAGGGGAGGGGATGCCATACTGCCCTATCTGCGGTTTGAGGTAGATATAATAAATATCAGAAATATCTTCAGATTGAGGGCCGGTTCTACGATTGATGACATCGGACCCTATATGATCAGGGGGGGAAACCTCCCTCCTGCATTTTTTCAGGAGATGTATCATGTCAATGACCAGGAGGAGTTTATCAACGGCATGAAACGGGCACAAATACTGCCGATCGTCATTAAAGCACTCCAGGATGTCAGGTGCAGCCAGCAGGTCTGTGAAGCAGATGCTGCAGAGGTTATCTGGAGCAGGTGGAGAGAGCGAAAAACACCCTTGTTTGTCATCGTGATGGCGGTAAACCGGATGCGTCTGCACCGGCTTGACGCGATTGCCCGCAGGCATCCTTTCTCAGTACTCCCGATCCTCTCCTACCTTGAACATAAACGGTACGAAGTGATGAACCTGCGTGCGGTGGCACGGGGAAAACAGTTCGGACTCGAACCTGAATATATCAGAAAATATCTGGTGATGTAGGGAATTATGGGATACCGGGAAGAGATACGGCCAACACGGGCCGGGCTGTCTGCCCTGAAAAACCATCTCCGGATTGCCCGCAAGGCACATCAGATCCTCAGCATGAAACTGGATGGGATGATGATGGAGGTGACACGGATCGTCCCGGAAGTGAAACAGGAGCATGATCTCCTGATGAAACGATATACCCGGACCAGGAATCTTATTGCTGCTGCATACATGATCGAAGGGATGTCAGGGATGACTATGGCTGCATACTCTGTTGAAGTCAGACCAGAAGTTACCCTTGGCGAAAAGAACCTGTTCGGAGTTACCGTTCCGGTGATCTCCGGAACGGATATCAGGACTGATCTCACCGAACGGGGGTACGGACTGCTCGGAACCTCCCTGGTGATTGATGATCTTGCAGATGCCTATGAAGACCTCATCATGGCTATCATCAGGTATGCAGGGAATGAATCCACTCTCCGGCACCTGCTCAGGGAGATTGAGAGGACCGGCAGAAGAGTCAGGGCTCTTGAGTTTCAGATTATCCCGAAACTTGAAGAGTCACACCGGGTAAGTACCCGGGTTCGTGATGAGATCGAACGGGAGGAGTCAAACCGCCTTTTTCACATCAAGAGGAGAAAAGAAGAGGAGGAGAGCGAGCTGGAAAGTTGAAAAGACAGCCGGATGATCCTCATATGAGGGGGCGGGGTGATGATTCCCCGCTTACCGGCAGGGAAGAATGAGTTATGAGTAACGGGTGGGAGATAGCAGCAATACGTGCTAAAAGCAGCGCTTTTCCCCGTTGACTCATAATAAACACCGGGACCGAGGTTCCTGCCTGAATGAGAGCTTTTTTACCGCACACTTCCCGTATCGGTGCCGATGCACAGGAGGTTACGATATCAGCGGTCAATGCCACTGATTCCGCATCTTCTCTGTCCAT
>CAZXRT010000075.1:0-4994 GCA_964642535.1 uncultured Methanospirillum sp. | reverse complement strand
AGGAGGTTACGATATCAGCGGTCAATGCCACTGATTCCGCATCTTCTCTGTCCATTCCGGTCACGTGAACGGCGATGATCAGCGATTCAGGATCACAGGCCCGGATTCTGCGACATGACTCTGCACTTGCTGCAGTGACCAGAACCCGATTATATCCGGCACTGTGTGCACAGGCAACTCCGGCAACCGGATCAATGGCTGCATGAACCGGATCAACGACTATCCCACCTGCGGACCGGATCCGATCAATCACTTCCACGAGGGGGGAGGTTTTCACCAGGCCTGACATTCTGCCACCAATCCCCTGTGCCATGGCCGGACTGGTAACAATGACCGTTCCTGCCCCGTCACAGGCCAGAACTGCAGCATCGATAATTCCACCCGAGAGTCCGGAACTGGTCAGTTCAGACGCCCCAAACCCGACAAAATCATCATGAGAGAAGATCTCCCGATCCGGGGTGCACATGCCGAATGAACTGATCCGGTTTTCAATATTTTTCCTGACCGCTTCAGGTGTGATTTCATGGACAGGACAGGCAAACCTTCGGGCCAGAGAACATTCACGAATCACCGGGGTTCCTACTTCCACGACCTTTCCGTCACGGACAACCACCCGGGTGCGTCCCACCGCTTCGAGAATATGTTCATCCATGGTATCAGGGCTTCCTGGTTGCAATGAACGCAGCCCCTGCAAGTGAGACTATGAGGAGAAACGGAAAACTCCCGGATTTCCGGGTCGGTGTTGGTGTCGGGGGAGAGGGGAAATCAGTTCTGGTGCGGGAAGGGAGGGGGTCGAGAACCGGAGTCTCTTTCTCTGTGATCATGCCGTCTGCCAGCGTGGGGGTCGGTGTGATGGGTGCCGTCTCCCGGGCAGGTGTCGTGATGTCAGCTTCCGGCTGAACGCCGGGAACGGTCAGAGTGATATTGTCGATGTATCCTTCAGCCTGAGGGCCCGGAACACCATCCCCGACCGATGTCAGAAAGAGGTGGGTCAGTTCACCCATACTTCCTGAAACAGGTGCAATCGTGGTGAATAGTGTCTTTCCTGACTCCGGGTCCTGCACCACGAGACTGGCACGGGTATCCTTCTCATAATAGGTCAGTCTGACATGATACCGGGTCTCTTCCTCGTACCTCACGGTGCTCCCGACCGAACCGGCAGACGGACTGGAGCCAACGAGATTCAGGGCATTCTCCCGGGAAACAGTCTTCAGGTAAAAAAGCCTGCCACCTTTCTTATTTGCAAGTTCTGCCATGATCAATGGCCCTTTCTGGCTATCCTTATCTTCAGAACCGATACCGAAGCGGAACGTTGCCCCTTCATCTGTTTTTACCGGGGTTACATCAAATTCAAGAACAAAGGGTCCGTTAATCTCTTCAGGAAGTTGAGCCGCACTATACCCCCCGGTACCTCCTTCGAGGAGGTAATGGTACCTGCCAGTGGCGTTATCCGGGTAAAACCGTTCAGCACTGTTGGTCTCCCAGCCGGATGTGTCAGAAAAATCCGTTGTATAGAGGATGGTATCAGGAAGATCTGCTAACCCTGGGTGAACAGCAGAGATGCCTAAACCGGCAAAAATGCCCAGGATGATAATTATTCGGGAGAGTCGGGAACGATGCATCGGTGATTACTCCAGCGTACCTATCTGATCTGAAAGCATGAAAACCTGCCCGAACGGAGGGGAAAGAATATGGATCAGGGAAATGAGTGCCGGAAGAGAAGAGGGGGAAGAGGAACAAGTGAGATTTATCAGAAGAACTGGTATGAGTTTATCCCGCCGGTAAAACTCATCGCCCTGCTCGATTTCTGGTAGAAGAACCGTTGCATGGTATCAGGTCCGATTCCAAACAAGCGGATTTTGGGTGCTTTTGCATATTTGTACTCCTCTCCGTCAATGAAGAACTTCGTGAACTGATCCCCGGCAGGAAGGGTCAGATTCAGTGTCGAGGAGAAACTGTCAAATCCTCCAATCCGAAGATCATTAACCGGGCCGCGGGCCACAAATTCCTCGTTCTTTACGAGGGTTACATCATTGAAGTTGAACGATACAAACCGGTTCTTGTCTGAAGAGATGAGACCGTCCCCGGAACCTTCATTGTAGATCAGCTGGACGATATCTCCAGGTGTGAAATCCACGATCTTTCCTGAGATCTTCATGGAACTGACAGGGTCGGTAACTCTCAGCTGAATATATCCTTCAGGTTCAAGATATCCACCCACGCTGTCGGTCAGGTATGCATCATGGAGAGTCGGAGCGGTCGCGGTGATACCGGTTTCAGGTGAATACTTGTTCGTTCCGTAGGCGTTCGTCACGGTAAGCGTGACGTTATATGCTCCTCCGTTCTGGAAGATATGAACCGGATTCTGGACTGCAGACTGGGTCCCGTCACCGAATGACCATTCATACGATTTCGGATTTCCGGTCGAGAGATCGGTAAACTGAACCGTGAGCGGGGCCTGCCCGCTGGTTGGTTCAGCCAGGAAGTTGGCGATGGGGGGTGATCCGATGACCACGAAGTTCTCCATGGTCTTGCGGTTTGACCCGTACTGGTTTGTGACCAGGAGACTGACGGTATAACTTCCCGGAACGAAATAGGTGTGGACCGGGTTTTGGAGGGTGGAGGTGGATCCGTCACCAAAACTCCACAGCCAGGTGTCCACTTTTCCATAGCTCAGATCCCTGAACGAGACCGTCAGGGGTGGATCCCCGATCTGCGGACTGGCTGAAAAGTCTGATGCCGGAGGCTTGAGCGGATCCGCATCCTTCACCTCTACCGGAATGATGGATGCTGCCGGAGTGGGGGTTTCATTCACTACCACAGTGACAGGTATCGGCGTTGCAGAGACCTTTGGAGGTGGTTCGATCCGTGCTTTATCGATGAGAATGCTCTCCCCTTTATCGGTCATGTAATAGATCTCCACCACCCGGGGAGACTCGGGTGCCGGATAGAAGAGCTGCACATTCTCTCCTTCAGACCAGGGCCATGCTCCGTTCACGAAGTCAAGGTTCTGGTTGTTCACCACATCACCGTTAACCCTGACAATCAGCCGGTCGCTGTTCAGCGGATCACCGGCCATATGATGCATAACCAGCGAATCTCCTTCCCCTTCTATTCCAATCGATGCCTGAGGAATCTTCTCGGTGACCGGATTCCAGAGCACGAGAAAGATACCGAGCACAAAAAGAACGATCATGACGACTGAAAGTATCAGGATCGTCTGCATCTGTGACAATGCCGGATCATACTGTTTCATAAACCACCCATCCGTTTCCGCGAGAGCAGGCTGCTGCCCCATTTCAGCAGGTCTGCCGGTTTCGTTATATTTTCTGTTCTATTCGATACCATCAGGCAGGAGAGGGGGAGGCGACCTCATGAGACCCGATTCCTCCCCTGAATGAAAATCCTGCTGAGTTCTGTGAGCTGAAGAGGAGTTTTCCGCTCGAATCCACCCCAACGTTACTGAGGGTGAGGATCTGGCCTGGTGTTGCAGAGATCACCGGCTGACCGTCGATCATTCCCTTGAGGCCATCTCTTCCGGTGACAACCTGTATGGTCAGGTCCGCTGTCTCAAACTGCAGGTACTGGTTGATGTTGATGACCGATATCGTCCCGGTCTCAACATCGTTCCCATTCACGTTCATTGTCACGTTGCTGTAATCACACCGCAGGATCGCGTTCGAGACTACAGAGATGTCACCTGACCCGCCGCTGTTCAGCGAGAGCTGCACATGATCACCTGATTTCAGGGTATGATCCCGCCCTCCGATCCGCACATTGGTTCCCGGTCCTTTCACTGTGAAAAAGATCCGTGCACCAGAGAGAACATGGGCATTGCCAGTCCCGCTGGCAAGCGTGTCATGACGATCCGATGGTGCCACCACCACGGGCTGCACAGGAAGAACGGTCGGATTATCATCAGAATCACAGAACTTTACATCAAGGGTCACATTGTATGTTCCCGGATAGGCATACACATGAGACGGACTGCGTTTCATCGATGTCTGTCCGTCACCAAAGTTCCATGTCCGCTTGATGATACACCCCACCGTCTCATCAGAACACTGCACAGTCAGAGGAGCCTGACCCGATACCGGAGAGACTGCCATGGTGATAGAATCTGACAGAACCGCCGGAGGGATCGGAGTAATTGGTGCTACGGCCTGCGGTTCACCCGGCTGCCCGGTTGTCACATCAGGGGAGATCGTCCCGTTTTGTGCTGCCTGGTCAGGGGTGATCACCGGTTCTGGTGTTGGAACCGGAGTCGGTTCCGGGGTTGGTGTCGGCTGGGCTGTTGCACCAAAGATGGTAAATTCTGTGGATTTTGGTTTGTACACCACGGTTACCGGTGCCGGTTTTGCGTATCCTGAGGTATCAATGCGCAGGACCGAGTTCTGTGACCAGGGCCATGAAGCCCCGCCCATCAGCATATACTTGTCAGCCGGCAGTGGTGCCCCGTTTATCAGAACCGTGAGATATTGTGGTGAAAGAGGATCAGTTCCTGAATGTGTCAGGAACAGGTCTTCTCCAACCTGGCTCTGGGAAAACGAGACTACCGGCGGATTATCTGCCAGCATCGGGAGGGCAATAAAGACCACACCGATGAGGATCGCAGCGATGGCAACCGCGGCAACAGCGATGTACCTGATATCCAGGACCAGTCCCTCCGGTTCGGCCTCCTCTTCCTCTCCGGATTCTCCTGATTCCTCGTCCTCTCCGCCTTCTGAAATTACGGATTCGCCGGCCTCTTCTTCCGGTTCCTCTAGTTCCAGTGAGTCGTCCGGGGACTCTTCATCAGAATCATCATTCAGCTCGAGTTCATCACTTTCCAGGGAGTCAGCACCCAAATCCTCCTCATCCAGTAGCTCGAGCATATCATCTTCTTCTTTCATGCAGATCCTCCACTTGTCCTCCCGGGGGTAGTGAGCACATAAACAGAACAGAAATCTGTATGATACCTATATCTGAGATATTATATAAAAGATAGTATGTGA
>CAZXRT010000074.1:0-8473 GCA_964642535.1 uncultured Methanospirillum sp. | reverse complement strand
CGTGTCGGTGTACAACAAACGGTTTGCGGAGATGTGGCATATCCCTGATGCCGTCTTCAGGACCGGTGATGAGAAAGCGATCATCGGCCTTATGGCAGAGCAGGTTGCGGACCCTGAATCGTTCAGGGAGAGGATGGAGGTAATCTCGTCAGAACCTGATACGGATACTGCTGATACCCTTACCCTTTCAGACGGGCGGATCATCGAGCGGTATTCAAAGCCCCAGCTGATCGGGTATGCCATCGCAGGAAGGGTGTACAGTTTCCATGACGTCACCGCGAAAAAGGAGATGGAACAGAGGATCGAGAGATCACTGCGGGAAAAAGAGATCCTGCTCAAGGAGATCCATCACCGGGTTAAGAACAACATGCAGGTTGTATCAAGCCTGTTATTCATGCAGTCCCGCCTCTCTGATGACCCGCACCTGAGAGAGATCCTTCTGGAAAGCCAGAACCGGGTCAAATCCATCGCCCTGGTCCATGAAGAACTTTACCAGTCCATGGATTTTGACCGGATCGATTATACCCGGTATCTGCAGAAGATCAGCCGGACGATCTTTGATACCTACAAGGTCGATCCTTCCCGGATAACACTCCGGCTCCCGGAGAAGAGCGAGTATCTGACCATCTCAAAAGCCGTCCCCTGCAGTCTCATTGTAAACGAGCTGATCTCAAACTCTCTCAAGCATGCATTTCCTGACAACCGGAAAGGGACGATTTTTATAGATTTTACTCTTCAGGACGGGGTGTATCATGTGGTGTATGGGGATGACGGGACTGGAATCCCTGATTCTGTCACCTCGAAGGCCCCGAAAACGCTTGGCCTGGAACTGGTGAAAGGACTGGTCAGACAGCTCTCAGGCTCTGTTCAGATAGACAGGGAAGGGGGGACACGGTATGAGATTACATTTCCAGAATAAGGGGGCCGGATTGGTTCGGTTCCTCCTCGTAACAGTTGCCTATTTCATCCTGGCAGAGATCTGTCTGACACTTGGTATCACGCATGGGAACGTCTCTCCTATCTGGATTCCGGCAGGAGTTGCCGTTGCTGCGATGGTCAGATGGGGCTATCCGACAACTCCTGCAATATGGCTGGGGACCTTCCTGTCCGTACTGACAACCGGGGTCTCTCCGGTGACCGCAGCCCTCCTGGGCATCGGCAACTCTCTCGAAGCCATTGTCTTTCTCCTCCTTTTCCGGCGATACCAGAAAGAACCCTTCTCAGCCAGCCACCCGCTGCACACCTTCCGGCTGTGTGTCATCATCACCATCTCGTGCCTTTTTGCGAGCCTGTCCGGGGTACTGACACTCTGGGCGGGCGGGTATCTGGCCGCTCCGGCCGCTTTGGTGAACATCTTCACCTGGTGGCTTGGAGATGTCTCCGGGATGGTCCTGATTGCACCCTTGCTGATCACATACCGACCCCCTCTCCATCGTCTCATCCCGGGAGAGCGAAGGATTGAGATAGTGGTATTCTTCGTGACTCTGATTCCTGCCACGTATCTGATGTTTCAGATGGGGGTATCCTACCTCTTTCTCATCTTCATCATGTATGCGGTGTTTCATTTCTCCTTCCCGGTTGTCTTCCTGACCCTTCTGATCGGGGATATGGTGGCAGTCAGCACGGCGATATTTGTCGCCGGTGGCCCCCGGGCCTCGTCTCATGAAGTTCTCCTCTCGATCCAGCTCTTTATCCTCATCACCGCTGTCGTAGCCCTCTTTCTTAATGCCGTGGTTCAGGGACGACTCCAGGCACTACGGGACCTGGAGCGCTTTACCTCATCACAGGAAGCGACGATTCAGAAACGGACTGCGGATCTTAGGGAGAGTGAGGATCGGTTCCACGAACTCTTCTCCCACATGCATGCCGGGGTGGTGATCTACCGTGCAGTCAATGATGGCGAGGATTTCCTGATCTCTGATCTCAACCATGCCGTGGAACGGATTGAGGGGGTTGTCAGGGAGGAGATCATCGGGAGATCCGTCCTTGAGGTCTTCCCCGGGGTTGCGTCCTTCGGCCTGTTTGAGATCTTCCGGGACGTATGGAAGACGGGGGAATCCCGCCAGTTTCCGGTCTCGTATTATATCGATGAGAATCGGTCCGGGTGGCGGGATAACTTTGTGTATAAACTGAAGAATGGGGATATTGTCGCCATGTACGATGATGTCACCAGGCAGCGCGAGGCCGAGGAACGACTGAGTGACACCCGTGAATGGCTCCAGTTAACCCATCGGGCAGCAAAGGCCGGGTCCTGGGACTGGGATATGAAAACATCAGAACAGACCTGGAGCCAGGAGTTGTTCTCGCTTTTTGGTCTTCCTGATACCACTGAACCCTCGTTTGATACCTGGTCTGCCCTGCTTCACCCTGATGACCGGGACCAGGCGATCACCCGGATGAACCAGGCGATCGAGGAGAAGACGGATCTCTGGATAGAATACCGGATCCGTATGCCTGACGGGCGGCACCGGTGGATCGTATCCACGGGGAAGATAACCTATGACAAGGAGGGTGTTCCGGTCAGAATGTCGGGGATCTCCCTTGATGTCTCCATGGGAAAGGAAGCGGAAGAGGCCCTGAAGAAGAGCGAGGAGCGGCTCAAGTTTACCCTGGATGCGATCAATGACGGGTACTGGGACTGGGATATTCCTTCAGGGGCGACCTACTTCAATCCCCGCTGGTACACCATGCTCGGGTATGAACCGTACGAGTATGATCAATCCTATGATACGTTCATCTCCCTGGTCCACCCTGATGACAGGAACCGGCTTTCTGAAGCGCTTTCCGATCAGTTTCACCATGGGGAAAAACCCTACTCAGTTGAGCTCCGGATGAGAAGAAAGGCCGGCGATTATGTCTGGATTCTCAGCAGGGGCAGGGTGGTGGTCTGGGATGGGGAACGAAAACCGCTCCGGATGGTCGGAACCCACACTGATATCTCTCATCGGAAATATGTGGAGGAGGAACTGCGGGAGAGTGAGATGCGGTACCGGTCACTGATTGATAATGTTCCCGATATTATCCTGGTTCACCAGGCAGGGATTGTCAGATACGTGAATCCGGCTGCCATCCAGAGGATGGGATACCGCAGAGACGAACTCGAAGGGACTCCGATCACCCGCTATATTGCCCCTGAATACCAGGAGCTGGTCAACGATGCGATCCGCAGACGGATGGCAGGCCTTGAGATCGAACCGTACGAAATCGAGATCCTCATGAAATCGGGAGAGAGGAGGAATGTGGTCGTCAGGGGGACAGAGATCTCCTACCTTGGCCAGCTCTCCTCGCTTAATGTCCTGACTGATATCACCGAACAGAAAAAGATCGAGAAGAGCCTTCGGAACTTCAACGAAAAGCTCGAAGAAGAGGTGCAGAGACGGACCGAAGAACTCAACCGGTCACTCAGGGAGAAAGAAGTCCTTCTCAAGGAGATCCATCACCGGGTGAAGAATAACATGCAGGTGGTCTCAAGTCTCCTCTTTGTCCAGGCACGCAATGTGAAGGAACCCGGGATCCGAAACATCCTGCTCGAATCCCAGAACCGGATCCGATCTATAGCCCTTGTCCATGAGGAACTCTACCAGTCACATGATTTTGAACAGATCAACTATACCGATTATCTGAAGAGGATCTCCCGCCATATCTTTGAGACCTTCCAGGCACATCCGGACCAGATAACCCTGGATATCAGTTCAGACCCGGTCTTCATGCCGATAGACAAGGCAGTTCCCTGCAGCCTGGTTGTCAATGAACTCTTCTCCAACTCCCTGAAGTACTCCTTTCCTGAGGGGAGACCTGGATGGATCCGGGTATCACTCTCACGCGATGAGAACTATACCCTGATCTTTGAGGATAACGGTATCGGTATTCCTGAAGAGATCACCTTTGATACTGCAAAAACGCTCGGATTTCACCTCATCAAGGGGCTGATCGATCAGTTGAATGGGAGTGTGGTGCTTGAGAGGGCCGGCACAACTCGGTATATCATCACCTTCCCCGTATAAACCGGCAGAGGATCACAATCTCTTTCCGTGCTGATGATAATACTGATGAATAGCGAAAGGGGGCCTAAACAGGTATCCCTGTTCAGGTCACACGAAGAAATCGCATCAGGACCCGGAGGCGGCGGGTTTCTCACCTGATGATCATGGACGGTACACGATGACAGATCCCACACGAATACTGGTTGTTGAAGATGAATTTGTCACCGGTCTTGAGATCCAGGCCCGGCTTGAGGATCTCGGATATGAGGTTCTCGCAATCATCGACACCGGGGAGGAAGCCGTCATCAGGGCAGGTGAGCTGCTGCCTGACATCATGATCATGGACATCACCCTGAAAGGGAAGATGAACGGGATCGAGGCTGCCGGGATCATCAGGAGCAGGTACGATATCCCGGTCATCTTCCTGACTGCCCATTCTGACGAGGGAACCGTTCAGCAGGCGATCCATTCTGAACCGTTCGGATACCTTATCAAACCGCTTGAGGAGCGGGCGCTCCATACCACGATCCGGATGGCGCTTTACAAGCATATGATGGACCGGGCCCTTGTGGAGAGTGAGAAGAGGTATCGCACGATAGCCGAACTCTCCGAGGATGGGATCTGCATCATCAGTCCGGACCTGACCGTCCCGTACCTGAATATGCGATTCCGCAGGATCTTCCAGGTTCCCGAGCAGTCAGCATCATCTCCGGACTTGCATTCCGTCTTTCCCGCCCCCCTGCTGACAACCCTGGAAGACCAGGTGAGATCTGTCTTTTCGACTGGCAGATCCTCACGGGTCACTCATCATTACCAGGAGCAGGAAGAGGAGATCTGGATGGACTGCACCTTTGTCCCGGTCCTGTCCGGGGATATCGTGACACAGGTGATCGGACTGCTTCACGATGTCTCTGAACTGGTCAGGATTGAAAGAGAGATGGAGAAGAAAGGGCTCGTTCAGATCGAAGAGAACATGGCCCAGTTCCAGATCCTCAATGATCAGATCAGAAATCCGCTGGCCATCATCATGTCGATTGCTTCCATGAATGAAACGGAGGATTCTGCCAGTATAATAGAGCAGGTGAAACGGATTGATGCCCTGGTAACACGACTGGACCAGGGATGGGTTCAGTCCGCTGCGGTGCGGTCATTTTTACTGAAGCATTACGGCATGGGCAAAGATATCCTGTGATCTGCGCCCGTGACCGGTTGGAGCCTGTAGGCCTGTATTGCGTGGTGAATACTGAAAGTGAATGTATCAGGCTGTTATTCTGCAGGTTTCCGGTCCCGGCAGCAGTCAGGGCCTGCAGCAATAACCCTGTAACCGGAGACAGACCGTGCGAATTGTGAGATCCACCCAGACCAAGGCCTGTGTTGACGGCTCGCTGATGAAAGAATATGTCCTTGACGAGCCGCTGAGCGATGGGTTCCTGAAATTTCTTATGCATTTTGGTTCGGTCAGAAACCTTACTCATCTGGAAAAACCGTTCTTCTCGTTTGAGAAAGAGCATTTCATCAGCATCAAGGGATTTGTTGGTGATGAGATCGTTGAAGTGCGGTATAAAAAGACAGCACAGGATCTTGTCATGGATTATTTTCATCTCCTCATCTTTTATGAACGGCAGGGGGAGGCAGGAATCCGGAAAATGAAGGGAATTGAAGGGAGTATCAGTGATAAGATGAAGGTCAGGATGGAAGCGGCAGACCGGGGGAGCAGATGAATCAGTCCAACACCATCTTTGAGGAGCTGGCCGCCGAGTATGACCGGTGGTTTGATGATCACCCGGAGGTCTATCATGCCCAGGTCAGCCTCCTCCGCTCCGCTCTTCCCCGCTCCGGCCGGGGACTTGAGGTGGGGGTCGGGTCAGGCCGGTTCGCAGACCTGCTTGGAATCGGTTCGGGGATCGACCCAGCACGGGAAATGCTCAGGATGGCACATAACCGGGGAACCGGTGTTGTGCAGGGAAAGGGGGAAGTGCTTCCGTACCTGTCTGATTCTTTTGATTATGTGCTGATGATGACGGTGATCTGCTTTGTACAGGATCCGATACTGATCCTTTCAGAGATCCTGCGGGTGCTCAAGCCGGGGGGAGCCCTGGTAACAGGCTTTATTGAGAAGGGTGGAGAGATTGCTCTCCAGTACAGTCAGGAGAAGACGAAAGGAAGATTTCTGCAGTATGCCCGGTTCCTCACCGCTGATGAGGTTGCGGATTTTTTTGTCCGTGCAGGGTATTGCGAGATCTCAGTCGCTTTGAGAAGCCGGGGTTTTTGTGTGCTGAAAGGGAGCAGACCGGCGGCTGCTCTTTCTGCATCGTCCTGACTGGCTGATCTAAAGACCGGCGCTTCATCTCATCGGGATGGGAAATCCGGGAAAAGAGTCAGGGAATGCCCGGAAAGGATCACTCTTCCGTTGCGCCGTACATCGAATCAAGCAGCCGGATGCCTGGTCCGGTCCTGAAAAACTTCTCCCTGATGTTTCGAACCGATGCAGGATTCATGGCATCTTCGCAGATATTTACCAGGAAGTCAGCCTCCACCAGGATCTGAAAGTCGGTGCCGTCAATGGCAGAATACGTGTGATGATGTCCGATGAGATAACAGACCCGGTCGATGAATGCAGGGTCCGGGTGATATCGCATCACCATCTCCCGTGCGATGGGAGGGCCTTCAATCTCCTGGTATTTCCCTGCTGCTGACTGGTATCTCTTCTCGGCCTCGTGAATCCCGATATCATGGAGCAGGGCTGCAACCTGAATGATCTCCCTCTCCTGGCCGGTCAGTTCAGACTCGGCGGCTATCAGGCAGGCCAGAGCATATACCTTGAGGGCGTGATTGATCCGTCTGACATCACCCTGAAAATAGCGGACCATCTCACCCATGACCGCATCCACCATCTCCATCCTGATCACCGGTCCTGCCAAAAAAGATTCCTTTGTAAAATAGAGATATCAGATGATATTGAAGACTTCCTTTCCTTCCTGACAGAGGGGACAGAGCCAGTCGTCAGGCAGGTCATCAAACGCGGTTCCCGGTGAAATCCCGTTCTCTTCATCTCCTTTGGCAGGATCATACACGTATCCGCAGATAGAACATTCATATGAGTCCATTGTCATCAATCCTTCTTGTGTAATCTCTCGGTATAGACGCGAAGGAGGGCATCGGCATACACCTCTGTCATCTTTGTCGGGATGTAATTGAGCACTTTTGCCCTCTGTACCAGTTCATTTTTCAGATCACGGTCACTATGCAGGGAGAGCGAGGCGACCTCATCAAGGATAAAATCCAGCTGGTTGATCCCGGTCGGTTTTCCGTTCACCTCAATGGTGCCGATCTTCGTATCCTGCGGGATGATCCCCCCGCAGACTTTGCAGTACACCCCGTCTTTATCCTCACTCATGCTTCTTTCTCCCGGATCATCGTCAGGGACATCTTGAACCGGGTGACCGCACTCAGGGCATGGGGGATATTGGCCGGAAAGATGATCGTGTCTCCTTCCTTCATCTGGTGGGTCACTCCCTGGATCCAGACTTCACATTCCCCGTCCAGGATGGTGACAACCGCATCAAACGGAGCGGTGTGCTCTGACAATCCTTCATCCTCATCAAAGGAGAAGAGCGTGATGGACCCTGCCTTGGTACTGACGATCATCCGGCTGGCCACCGTGCCCTCCTGGTACTCCACGAGGTCCCTCAGGCTGAGCACTTTTGCCCGGAGTTCTTCCCGTTTTTTTCCGTGCGGTTCAGGTTTTTCCAGGGTATCAGGGTTGTAATCCATCTTGCATCACCAGGAGAGAATCATAGTGTACTGACGTTTGCCTTTTTATTCGTTTCAGGAGGATGCCATCCGGAGGTATAGGAGTTCTGTGCCTCCGGACAGCCATGGTGCGTGGATTTAGGCGATCCGGCCGATTCGACGGTGCCCGGTTCAGGCCGGGATCATCCTCTTCATATCCTCTTCAACCGTGCTGTTCTTTCCGATGTTAAAGTTCTCAACCAGAACCTTGAGGACTCCCGGAGAGACGAATCCCGGCAGTTTCGGCCCTAAGGTGATGTTCTTCACTCCGAGAGCGAGCAGAGCGAGGAGAACCAGGACTGCTTTCTGCTCATACCAGGCGATATTGTATGAAACCGGCAGTTCGTTGATATCTACTCCGAAAGCCTCGGCAAGGGCTTTTGCGATGACCACCAGTGAGTAGCAGTCATTACACTGTCCGGCATCGATCACCCGGGGGATTCCGCCGATATCACCAAGATCCAGGGAGTTGTACCGGTACTTGGCACATCCGGCTGTCAGGATGACCGTGTTTTTCGGCAGAGCCTGGGCGAAATCGGTGTAGTACTGGCGTTCTGTCTGGCGTCCGTCGCATCCTGCCATGACCACGAACCGCTTGATGTCTCCCTTCTTGACCGCGTCGATCACGGTTCCTGCAAGGGCCAGGACGGCATCATGGGCACAGCCGGTGATCAGGTCACGGCCGTTGGTTGAGGGCT
>CAZXRT010000073.1:0-8476 GCA_964642535.1 uncultured Methanospirillum sp. | reverse complement strand
TATGCAAAAATATATCTTAATGGGTTTTTTCCCGGTGCAGATTAGTGTTTCAATCGTTTCGTCGAAAAATTCCTGCAACGTTCACAGAATTCTAAAAACATCGCTTTGGAAGAGACCGGGTGCAGATGTACATATGATCCAAGGGTATTCCTGACAAATACACCGTCTTTCATCCCTTCTATCCCTACTCCCCGCTCTATCTGATAGCCGAAATGTACGTCCGCAGCCAGTCTGACGTCAGAGTAGTGGAATGCATGTCCTTTGAACTGATGCCGCCCAAAGAGTGTTTCAGAAATACTCTCACCGATGATGTACCTGACAATCCTCCTGGAGGGAATAGATGAATAACCAGGAAAGATACCACACATCTGAAATGCATCACCGGAAGAGAGATCATTCCAATCCTGCGTAAACCGGATGGATTCACACAGATACATAAGGCCGCCACACTCCCCGTAGATTGGCATTCCTTCTTCTGATGCACTTCGTATTGCCTCTCTCATAGTGGTATTTTTCTCTAGTTCTGCCCCGAAATACTCCGGATATCCCCCTCCAATAATAATTCCATCGAGATCAGGCAGGATATCTTTTATCGGAGAGAATGGA
Source organism: uncultured Methanospirillum sp. (assembly GCA_964642535.1). Classification (GTDB taxonomy): domain Archaea; phylum Halobacteriota; class Methanomicrobia; order Methanomicrobiales; family Methanospirillaceae; genus Methanospirillum. Next base: position 7,870 of record CAZXRT010000073.1, on the reverse strand, counting down.
ATCACCTCTGCCCCGCATGACGAGAGGATGGGAATCAGATCAGCATAATAGAAATTACAGGCTTCATCCAGCGCAACTCCGATTCTGATATCGGGGGAAGGGTGTGATCGGAATATCCTGCCTGCATAGGGGGGAAGATCCTCGGTATCAGCAAGAGAGAGAAGTGCATCAATATCGATATGGTCTCCGACCGATCTGATCATGGTGCTGAGCTGGGTTACAAATTCCTGGTCCGGATTTCCTTCACGAAACGGGACCAACCCTAAATGCCTCATCTTTAATGGAGGTCTGTCCAGACGTGGAATGGCTCCGAGAACCGGAAGGCCGCAGTAATGCCTGATTGCTTCCGAAGCCTTGCGGATATGCTCGCTTCCCCTGACATTGTTCAGAATAATTCCTGTTATTCTGACATCTGGATCAAACGAGGTGAAACCCCTGATAAGTGCCGCTGCACTCCGGGTGATGCTTCGTGCATCGATGACGAGTATCACCGGCACGTTCAGGATCTTTGCGATTGATGCTGTTGAACCCAAATCAGACAGAGATTCCGCACCTTCATACAGACCCCGCACTCCCTCGATGATGGCAATATCTGCACCCTGGCAGGCGTGATTAAAAATTTCCTTGTTCTCATCTGGAGAAAGGACGAAAGAATCAAGATTCGCACACTGTCTCCCCGTGACAGCAGAGAGATAGGAAGGATCGATATAATCCATCCCTACCTTGAAGGTCTGCACAGTGTACTTTTGTGAAAGAATGGCAGCAATTGCCACGGTAATACTTGTTTTTCCCGCTCCGGATCGGTCTCCTGATATCAGGATCTTTTTCATGAAAAACTCCGGAGCACTGCTCCGAATTCACTTTCCACGATCGAACTGACTCCCAGAGTCCGGGGGTGAAGATCCACTTCGACCATCACATGAGCATGTCCCTGCTCCTTGAGCGGAGTGACCTGCCGTGGGCCATTGGTAACGGAGAAACATTCAACGCCCTGGAGATATTTCTCAGGAATTGCATGAGGAACTCCGGTAATCAGGGCATAGTCCGGGTTTTTCTCTGTAATCCAGGCACCAAGATCATCACCCAGTGCCCCATACTCATCAAGGGCTCCCTGCGAGATGAACTGAAGCCCGCGATCATGCAATTCAGTTGATATTCTCTCTGCATCGCGGCGGACTTTTGGAAGTCCCCGATTCTCGAGATTGAGGGAATACTCAATGTCTGCATCAGGTGCAGCGGCATGCAATCCGAGCAGGATGTCAGAAAACATGTATGCAGTCTCTTTTTTTGCATTCATGATTGCAACTCCTTTCTTTCCGCTTTTTACCAGGTCAAGGAGGCGTTTTCCTGCTACGTGTTTCAAATCCCCACGCGATGGCTCGATATAACTCCTGGTGGCTGCACCTCTGAGGCGCTCAACTTCATTTGCCCTCCTGAGAAGGTTTTTCTGCCTCACCAGTTCATCTTCAGAGATCCATCCTGCCTGTGCTGCGGGTTCAAGGGTTGCAATCACGCCTTCAATATTTTCCGTAAACCCGGCATGGATGTCCACTGATATCGTTTCAGTGGAGAGATGTGCCATCTCGACTGCTGCTTCCAGATCCTCGCCAATAATTAAAGAAACACAGGTTCCGATAACGGCCATCCGTGAGGGACTGAATTGCTGCTCTGCATATTGTAGTACTTCAATAAGCCTGCTTTGTCCGCCAAAGACAAATTCGTTATCCGACAGCGAGGTGGTCAGCACTCTCATTCCATCTTCTTCCAAAAGGCGGGCATGCTTAAAAGAACACCCTGATGGCCCGTGAAGGACCGATATATCGACCTCAAGGTCCCGGGCAGTATATAATGCCGCAACAATGGAACTTGGTCTTGGCTGCATGTATTTCATCATTATCTCCACGTTTTTACACAAACCAGGATATTTTCCGGCTGAAGCGTAATGGCATACTCCTCAGCGCTTTCTATTGACTCCTTAATATAAAAGCCAATCCGGTCTTTTTCACAAGCTTTTTGGATCTCTTGACAGTTTATCCTTTCATCCCCGGCTACAAGAATCACAAGTTCGGGTTGGCCTTCCCGGATTGCAGTAATGATCTCCTCTGTTGGGAAATTCTCACAGACTGATCGTGCTTCCTGGCCGATTACCAGAGTAAAAGGGGGATTGCTCATCTTCCTGATGAGTCTGATTGCATCTGATGTGGTCCTGAGGCATGCACCGGAGCATGCATTATCGATTATTGTCTTTCCATCTCTGATTTTTTTATGCATCCTTCCGGGCAGAGAGACAAACTCGTCCAGCTTGTCCGGGTGATAACCCAGAATCAGGCATGCTGATGCTGCAAGCCGGATGGCAGTCTGATACCCTTCAACCCCGATAAGCGGGTTTTCAATTTTCCCTGTTTTTCCACCCAGACGATATGTGCAGCTATTGCCTGTACAATCTGTTATCTCTCCTGCCCGGAACCCTGTATCATGAGGTATGGTAATTCCGGGGGCCATGAGAAGACGGGGGCATTGAAGACTGCTCTGCCGTTTTATCATTGCCGCACTCAGTCTTCCTCCACCCACAGGATAATCCTCATCAGAAGTGAGTATTGCAAGATCACCGATTCCGGTAAATCCCAGTGATACTTCTCCGATACACCATTCTCCCGGATTACGGCAGGATAACGCGGTAATCAGTGACGCAGGAGTAATGCTCATCCGTTGCAACAGGATCTTTTCAGGATACCGGTATGTTCCCTGTGAGGTATGCAGGATGCCCGGGCCTGGGAGGATGGATGCAAGCGCTGTTGCGGTCGTTGTTTTTCCCCGTGTTCCGGTTATTTCAATGACCAGCCCGTCCGAATCATCCTTCTTCTGAAGTTTCATCTGGTGAACAATCCATCTGACAGCCTCATGGTGAGTAATGGAAGGACAGGGAAGGTGACGCAGAAGAGGATACGCTGGATCGAGATGCACCGGATGAATCAGAAGATCATATTCCCTGCTGAAGGCTTCATCAGCAGAGATACTTCCGGGAAGAGTGCAATCTCCCCGGTACACATCTACCAGATCAGCCTGGTGACCCATCCGGAGGAGTGCTTCATGAAGAACCGTTCCGCCATGAATACTATCGAGGATGAGAATCTGCATAAAAAATCAGATGAGTGAGAGTGCCTGGCGGGCATTCTCTGCCATCAGATCGGCTAAAAGGGGGTTTGGGCCGATGGGATCCGCATACACCAGGGGGATCTCCCTGCTGCTCAGCTGGAATTTCCCTTTCTTCTGTCCCGTGGCCAGTTTCAGGAGACCGGGAATATCTTCGTCAATATGGACTCCCCGGGCCAGGAACAGGGGAACCACGGCAATAGATTCAATATCCTCATCCCTGAAAAGATCAAGTGCCTGGGTAATGGATGGTTCATTAAATTCCATGAACCCACATTTGACAACATATTCAGGGTGTCTCTCTGCAATCAGACCGGCGGTCTTGGTAATGAGATCTTTATTATATTCCTTCTTACTGCCATGTCCGACAAGAAGGACTCCAGTTTTTCCCATTACGCTAAGGTAACACTGCCAGCGATAAAATAGTTATCAAATGTGTATTTGACAGAATGTTTGTATACTCTGATTCAACCAACAAAAGGGTAACATCAGTACTGAATGAAAGGGGAATACTTAATTTTCTTACTCGTTGATGTATAAAGGCAAACAGGCTGATGATATAATGGATACTACGTATGATCTCCGGATAGGTGATAGGGAGATCTCGGTCCCTGTCGCGGTTTCTTCCATGGCAGGAATAACTGATGGTGCATACATCAGGGATCGTGCACCCCATATTGGTATTGGGTTTGCTGGCGGATATGCTATCGATGAAAAAACCATTGCTGCTGCCCGGATACTGAATCATGAGGGAAGGAAGGAATTTCTCCCCTCAGATCCGTTAGCAGAGATTGCTGCGCAGGTAGCCGTTATTCAGGCCGCAGGTGTTATTCCTGGTATCAATATCCGTGCCTCTTCTGCTGATTCACTTGTGAACCTGGCAGAAAGCATCGGAAACGGCCCGATTTATGAGATAGATGCTCACTGCAGGCAGAAGGCAATGATTGATGCCGGAAGCGGGGAATTTCTCCTTTCTCATCCTGAAAAACTGGTATCCTTTGTTCAGGCTCTGAAAATACTCGGGGTTACTGTATCAGTCAAGATACGCGCCGGTATTGCCGATAATGACTCAGCCCTGTCACACCTTCTCTGGAAAGCGGGAGCGGATATCCTCCATGTTGATCTGATGGACCTTGGAATCGGCAAACTCAGGGAGATCAGAAATTCATCTCCGGTATTCCTGATTGCGAATAACGGTGTGACCGATTTTGAGAGTGCCAAGGAATATTATGCCCATGGTGCCGATATGGTCTCACTTGCCAGGAGATCTGATCTTCAGACACTGAGCTCGCTTGCAGCGGCACTATTGCAATTTACCCGGGAGCATGGATGGTATAATTCTCCAAAACAGCTCTGCAGAGGCGGGGATATCAGGTCGCTGGCTTTTTGTTGCATGCCGGTAAAGCCGTGTCCTCTTCTTCCGACACTGGAAAAAGCCGGAATCTCGCCGCAGGAATTTGTGAATCTGAAGATGGAGGGAGTAAAGGGGACTATTCTGGAACAGGGAACCGGAACGTGTTTTGGAAGCCTTGCATACTGCTGCAAGGATTCCACACCCTGCATGTTCAGGGATGGAACACTCCGGCAGGCGGGTGTCAAACGGTCCGTGTACATGCAGGAAAAACGGAGACTTGCCGAAAAAATTATGCACCATTTATTTTCCTGAATCATGGATGAAAACCGGCATTCCCTGACTGAGCTCGCACAGATTGCAATGATGCTTGAGGTATGTGCCTCTCGAAAACCCGGGAACGTGGATCGGTGCCATGATTATCCTGATACCTGGCTCGAACATTTTTTAGCCTCCTCCATCTACTGCCGTCCTGCCCTTGAACTGGCTGAACGGGGTGAAGGATCGGTGGGGGAACTCATCAGGCAGGCTACGATGCTGACAGGAAAACACCGGGGTGGAAATACCCATTTTGGTGCTTTTATCCTGCTCATTCCTCTCATCATGGGGGGCAGTGTACAGGGAGCATGCCGCATCATCCGGAATACTACGATTGATGATGCGTTGCAATTCTATGATGCGTTTGCCCACACCGCAGTCAGGGTTCATGAAACTGATGAACTGGATATTCACGATCCGGCCATTGCAGACAAACTTCGGGAACGGGGAATGAACCTGTTTGATGTGATGGCATACTCTGCTCATAATGATATGGTTGCCCGGGAATGGACGAGCGGTTTTTCCCTGACACGGGTGGCTGCAGATCTTCTCCTGGATGAAAATAAGGGCCGGTCATCCATCCCCGGGGTGTTTCTCAGGCTCCTTGCACAGGAACCGGATACTTTTATCGCAAAAAAATTCGGGAATTTGGCAGCCGAACAGGTCAGGGATCAGGCACGATCCGTTCTTTCCGGACAGGAAAGTCTTCAGGAGTTAGACGAGTTCTGTATCAGGGAGGGAATAAATCCGGGATCTCTTGCAGATATTCTGATAGCAGGAATTTTCATAGCTCTCTGTGAGGGATGGGAATGGGACCAGTGATTGATCCTGATATCTGGCCGATGCAGGAGGGAATCAATGAGGTCATTGCCACAACCCGGATGAATGCAGCCCCAATGGGGATTATCTGCCGTGATAATCAGCTGATGATGGCAGTTTACCGGTCGAGCCATACCGCTTCCCGGATTGAAGAAGGCTCCTGTGTTGTGGCCAATATTATTCACGATCCTGTAGTGTTTGTACAGACAGCCTTTGGCGATCTTCCGGAGGAAGATTTCATCGCCGGAACGGCAGGTGATATCCGGTACTGGAGGCTGAAGGATGCCGGTTCATGGGTGGTGTATCATACCCGGATTGAAAAGAAGACCGATCTGAAACTGCTTGTCAGTCTCACTCCGGTTTATTCATCGCTCATGGACTCTCCGCAACTTCCGGTTAACCGGGGCCTGAATAGTGTCATTGAAGCTACGGTCCATGCAACCCGGTTTGTCATTTCACACGATCCTGAGCTGAAAAGACTCATCGATCATCATGTGGATCTGATCCGCAGGTGTGGAGGCAGGCGGGAATATGAAGCCCTTTCTCTCTTGTTATCCTATATCTCCAGCGTTACCGGGTGTCCGGGGTAATGCCGGGAAGGGTTCTCCATTTTTTCCATAGGGATAACATATATAAATCTCTGAATTTTATACTCTGCTGTTTACTCAGGATCACTCTTCGAATCCGGATTCATGTGCGAAGGGGAGACCTGGTGTGAGGTATGGTATGGCTCTGACTGAAGTGACTAATAATCTAAAAATCACGGAAATTACTGCAAATCCTGCCCCCCTTGGCCTTTTAGGATTTGGTATGACTACGGTTCTGCTGAATCTGCATAACGCCGGATTATTTTCGCTGGGTTCGATGATCCTTGCAATGGGGCTGGCGTACGGGGGCACCGCACAGGTAATCGCCGGCATCATGGAATGGAAGAAGAATAATACCTTTGGAATGACCGCTTTTACCTCGTATGGCCTGTTCTGGATCTCACTGGTCCTGATTCTGATTCTTCCAAAGATGGGTCTTGCTGACGGGTCGGGAGGAGCTGTTGCCATGGCATCGTACCTGATAATGTGGGGTATTTTTACCGGGCTCATGTTTTTTGGTACCCTTCGGGCAAACCGTGCCCTTCAGTTTGTTTTCGCCTCTTTAACGCTTCTCTTCTTCCTCCTGGCCATAGGGGATATTACCGGGATTGAGGCAGTTACCCGGCTTGCAGGGATTGAGGGAATCATCTGTGGGTTTTCAGCAGTGTATACTGCGATTGCCCAGGTCCTGAATGAGGCTCATGACCGGGTAGTTCTTCCGATCTGGCCGGTGAAATAATCATCTTTTTTCTGGGTTTTTTGGATACAGGCTGCAACCCTGTCTGCAGGTATGAGTGTGGGTGACGAAAAACATGCGAGCGATCCTGTTATTCCTGGCAATGATGAGCATTACTGCTGTTGCCGCTCATGCTTCAGACGTTCAGATTACGGAAATCCTTACAAATGATACAATCTCCCGAGATCTGGTTGAGAGTGTCGATCAGAATATTTTTGCAGATTTTTTTGAAAACTGGGTGAACAAAGGAATAGCCTTAACGGAAGATGGTAAGTATTCTGCAGCGTTGAAAGCATTTGACAACGCATTCTTATACTATTCAGATAATACCAGCCTGATTGCGAAGGGTTGGTCCGGCCGGGCCAGAGTCTATGACGCCCTGGAGCGATATGATGAAGCCCTCTTAGCCAGTGATGAAGTGATACAGATCAGTCCCGATGATTTGAAACTGATGGCATCTGCATGGGTGACAAAAGGGGTGGCTTTACGGAATCTGGGCAGATATACAGAATCCTTTGAGGCATTCCAGACTGCAGCAGAGCTGGTTCCTGATGATGCCACAGCCCGGCAACAGATCGTGTTTACCTCACGGCTTATGAATGCCGGTTTGTGAATATCATGACATGTGGTTTTTTTGGAATTTGTGTAGCAGCGCTCCGAATGACTGGCAGCTCTGTCAGGAACGGATGTGATCGAGCTGAACAGTGACCCCTGCTCATTGTTTTATGGTGCGTTCTTTTCCGGTTGAGATTGGGAAGTGCGGAGTGAACTGTTCCCTGACCTCCTGTTTCCGGACCGGAAGGTGTAAAGGATGCAGCTCTGAAGATACGAACCAGAAGCGGATCTCCAAATGGAAGTGTAAGATCCGGGCCTGTGTATCAGAGAAGAATCTGCACCATTGCGGGG
>CAZXRT010000072.1:3973-8571 GCA_964642535.1 uncultured Methanospirillum sp. | reverse complement strand
TTCTTTTCCGAGATCAGGGAGAAGAAAAGATCCGGGTTTCGGATGGAACTTCGGATACGGAAAAAAAGCGGTGAAGAATGCTGGGGAGATCTTTCTGTGTCAGCGATCCGTGATGACCAGAAGAATCCTGAACATTTCATCGGAGTCATCACCGATATCACCGGGAGAAAAAGGGCTGAATCCTACCTTAAAAGCCTGAATACCCTGAAAGAAGAACTCCTGAAACCCGAACCCTGTGAACAGAAACTGGAAAAGATCACCGATGCCGTTGTTGAGATCTTCCAGGCTGACTTTGCCCGGATATGGATCGTACAAAAACCCGATCTCTGTGACGGTGGGTGCATACACGCAAGCGGTTCTGACTGCCCCGGGATCTGCACCGACCGGGAGAGATGTCTTCACCTGTCCGCAAGTTCAGGCAGGTATACGCATATCAACGGAAAACACCGGCGCATTCCGATGGGATGCTTTAAGATCGGCAGAATCGCTGCCGGGATGGAAAAGCAGTTCATCACCAGTGATGCCCTCCATGATCCAAGGATAGAAGACCATGAATGGGCACAATCACTCGGTCTTACAGCCTTTGCAGGACTTCGGATTCTCTCACAGTCACTTGAACCGATAGGAGTCCTTGCCCTGTTCAGAAAAAACCCGATTCTCCCTGATGAGATACCCTTCCTCGAGGACCTGACAAACAGCATCTCCCATATCCTGATATCCGCAGAAACAGATCGGGATCTTCGTGAAAACAAGGAATTTCTGAGCAGCATCATTGAGAATATTCCCAATATGATCTTTGTCAAAGATCCTGAGGATCTCAGGTTTGTCCAGATGAATGCTGCCGGGGAAGAACTGCTTGGGTATTCCCGGAATGATCTCATCGGAAAGAATGATTTTGATTTCTTTCCAGCCGATGAAGCGAAATTCTTCATAGATCATGATCGGACTGTCCTTGCCGGACATGTTGCAGTCGATATATCAGAAGAAGAGATCCTCACCCGCAATGAAGGGAAAAGAATCCTGCATACCAAAAAACTCCCGGTCTTTGATGAGACCGGAAAGCCGAAATTCCTGCTGGGAATATCAGAGGATATCACAGAGCAGAAAGAGATCGAAGAAGAACGCAATAAACTGAAAAACCACCTGGAATACCTGCTCGGCGCAACGAAGACCGGGATTGACATCATTGATGCAGATTATAATCTGATGTATGTCGACCCAGCCTGGAGCAGGGTCTATGGCGATTACAAAGGGAAGAAATGCTACGACTATTTCAACGATCTGAAATCTCCCTGCCCCGGATGTGGAATCCCGCATGCCCTGAGCTCCCGGGAAGTGACCATCAAGGATGAGATCCTGACAAAAGAGGGAGATCGGATCGTGGAAGTGCACACGATCCCCTTCCAGGACCCGGATGGAGAATGGTTTGTTGCCGAGTTTAACATCGATGTATCTGATCGAAAACGGGCAGAAGAAGAGATAAAAAACCAGTCACGGGATCTCGAATATCTCTCCCGCCAGTCAGTCCTGATGCTGGACCTTGAAAATGACTCGGATCTCTTCCCCTTTATCGGTGCCACCATCTCGTCACTCTCCCCGCCGGCAGCCGTGGTCATTATCAGCGAGGTCACAAACGCAGGAAAGGCAGTAACCGTCAGGTACGTGAGCGGACTGACCGATGAACACAAGGCATTGCTGGGTGATATCGCATCAACGATGATCGGGAGATCTTTCCCGCTCACCGGACAATTCGTCTCTCACCTGATGGCCGGAGGGCTGAAAGACATTCCCTTTGACCTGCAAACCCTCTCGGCTTATTCGTTTCCCCCAGAGGTCTATGAACGCATTGAGGATACCCGTGCGGTTGGAAAGACCTACAGTGCAGGTATTACGTGGAAAGAGAATCTGCAGGGGTCGGTCGGCATCCTTCTTCCTCCCGGCATTGAACTGGAGAAACGAACCAGGATGGAGATATTTCTCCAGTTATCGGCGATCGAACTCAAACGGCGTCAGACCGCGGCTGATCTTCGTGAAGAGCGGGGATTGTACGTGGGAGGGCCGGTTGTTGTATACAAGTTGTCGCCCCGGGAAGGACTGCCGCCCCTGTACATCTCTCCAAACATCCGCACCGAGTTCGGGTATGACGCCGATGATATCCTGAACGGGTCAATATCCTATGAATCCATCATTCACCCTTTTGAACAGGAATACCGGATTGTCTGCTCTGACGGAAGAGTCCGCCACGTATATGACTACACGGTCATCGAACGCAATTCGGACGGGATCATCCAGGCATATCACGGGTATATCCTGGACATCACGGGTCGCAAGGAGATGGAGCAGATGCTGATGGAGAGTGAGGCCAATGCACGGGCTCTGATCAATGCTCCACAGGAGTCGATCTTTATCATGAACCGGGACGGGACCATTCTCTATGCAAACGAGACCATGGCATCCCGGTTCGGATACCGCGTGGAAGATATCATCGGGAGATCGGCCTACCAGGTCGCACCACCGGATCTCGCACGGGACCGCAAGGTGTATGTTGACCAGGTCATTGAGACACGCCAGGAGGTGCATTTTCATGACACCCGCTTTGGCAGGATTATCGAGAACAATCTCTATCCTATCCCTGATGAATCAGGAGAGGTCTCGCGGATTGCCGTGTATGGAAGAGACATTACCGAGAAGGAAGAGACCGAACGCAGGATTGCAGAGAGTGAGAAGAAATACCGGAGCGTTGTTGAACAGGCACATGACGGGATTGTGATCATCACTCATGACCACCTCGCCTATGCAAATGAGGCATTTGCACGAATGTCAGGATACTCCCGCGATGAACTGAACTCACGGGAGTACCGGGACCTGCTTCTGCCCCAATCCTATGCAGAATGCGATGAATTTCTGCACCTGACGATGGAGAGGAGTGAAGAGATGTCACAATGTGAACTGGATCTTGTCAAAAAAGACGGATCCCTCTTTTCTGTCGAGATCAATTCAGTGGGGATTGATTATGAAGGGACCACAGGATGGCTGTTTATAATCAGGGACATCAGTGAACGCAGACACGCCCAGGCAGAACAGAAAAAGATCTTACACCTCCTGAATGAGACTCAGGAGGTGACAAAACTCGGAGGATGGGAGTATGATGTCTCTTCCGGGAAAATGTCATGGACTGAGGAGGTGTTCCATCTCCACGGGGTAGGGAATGATTTTGATCCCAGTCTGATTGAGAAGGATGTCAGTTTCTATACTCCGGAAGATGCCCCGATTATTGAGACCGCATTTTACCGGGCTGTTCATGAAGGAGTCGGATATGATCTCGAGCTCAAGTTTGTACGTTCAGACGGACGACAGATCTGGGTCCGGACCGTCGGAAAGCCGGTTTTCGAGGATGGCAGGGTTGTCCGGGTATCCGGGACCATCATGGATATTTCTGAGAGAAAGCAGCTTGAGATATCCCTTCGCGAAGCGCTCCAGAAACTTAAAGTTCTCACCGGAATCACCCGCCATGATGTGATAAATGATCTGATGGCAATCACCCTTTCACTTGAGATCGTCACTGATGTCGAGGATGAGGCGACCAAAAAGAAATATCTCTCCCGTGCGCTTGAGGCGGGAAAGGTGCTCGAGAAGACGATCGGTTTTACCCGTGATTATGAGGAGTTTGGAACTATTTCCAGTACCTGGTACCCCCTTCTTGAGATCTTCACGGCCGCCAGGGCGAATGTGGCTCTCAAAGAGTATCTCGTGACCATACAACTCTCCCCAGAGCTTGAGATCTTCACCGACCCCATCATCAGGAAGGTCTTCACGACCCTCCTCGAAAACTCTGTCCGTCATGGCGGGGTAAATTTGTCAGAGATCATGATCTCCACGTATAACCGGGAGAACGACCTGATCATCGTGTATGAGGACAACGGGGTCGGAATATCGGCGGACTGGAAAGAGAACATCTTTGAACACGGGTTTGGAAAACATACCGGGATTGGACTCTTTCTTGCCCGTGAGATCCTGTCGATCACCGGGTTTTCTATCAGGGAATGCGGAGAAGAAGGGAAAGGAGCCAGGTTTGAGATCCTTGTTCCCAACGGGTCATTCCGGTACCAGCCATAACGGTGATGCAGATGAGGCAGAATCGTTTCCTGTGGAAGGAGCAAGAGTTCAGATCACATACAGTGCCTGCCGATCCTGATGAACCATCACTGATTATGTCATCAGAATCCCTTATTAAGCAGCCTGACCGAAGAAATACCGGTGATTATATCATTTCCGACACTGGTTCTCTATTCATGGGGGGATCACTGAATATTTTTAGCATCACGCTAAATTTATCCGTGAACACCGGGATATGATCAGGTATGATATCAGGGCTTGAACTCTCCTCAAAAAAGGTGGCATACCTGAAATATATCTTTGAAAAGGGTTCAACCGTCAGCACTTCCGAGATAGCCCTCCGTTTCAATGTCTCTTCTGCAACGGTGAGCCGGGCACTCTCGGAGATGGCTCAGGACGGGTACATTGTCCATGTTCCCTACCGCGGAGTCGTTCCTTCAGAGACCGGGGCAACCTATGCACGGTTTCTCTTCAAACGTCAC
>CAZXRT010000072.1:0-3963 GCA_964642535.1 uncultured Methanospirillum sp. | reverse complement strand
TCGTAAAGCAGTTTACTGTATTCAAGAGCTTGCCGGGTATATTTCCCATGTTCCCTACCGGGGGGTCGTTCCTTCACAGACCGGTGCTGCCTATGCCCGGTTCCTCTTCAAGCGTCACCGGATTCTGAGCCTCATGCTGGTCCAGCACGGAGTGGATGACAACCGGGCCTGCAGGGAAGTTGAACGGTTCGAGAGTTACGTCTCGCGGGAGGTGGTCGACAGTCTCTGCCGGGGGATGGGCCATCCCATGCATGGGATCTGCGGGGTTATCACCCATGACGAAGGGTGTATGAACGCAGATCATTCTCCCCGAAATTCCCCGGGAAAAATCCAGGAGAAGAATCTGTGAACGCCATCTCTCTCTCATCCCATATCCCTGACATCGATCTCATCACCTCCTGTGCAGAGAAGAGTAGCGGGTTTCTCTCCTCGGCCAGCCCCTGGACACGGCTGGTGCTGCTCCTCTACATCATTCTCCTGATCACAATCATTCCCGAGTTTTCCCTGCTCGTGCTCCTTTACCTGATTGTTCTGGCTGTGTTCCGGCTGAATCATCTCCCGGTGCGAACACTCCTGAACTGGTACTGGATCCCGGTTTTTTTTGTCATCTCCCTCCTGGGCATCCTGATATGGAGTGAACCGGGAAATCCGGTGATCACCATCCCCCTCCTCGTAGCAACACCGGTTCTCACCGATGCCGGACTGCTCCTCCTGGGCAGTTATCTCGTAAAAGCATTGATCTCGTTCACCGCAACGATCATGTTCCTGATGACCACCCGGTACGGACATCTTGCCGGCATGGCAGGCCGCCTCTTCCCCTCTCCGATTGATCAGATCATCCTGATGGCATACCGGTTCATCTTCCTCACGCTTGCAATGATCCGGGCCGAGATAAAAGCGGTTCATTCCCGGGGAGGAGGCTTTCTCCGATCCTTCACCGGTCAGAGCAGGATCTATGCAAAAGTTGCCGGGCTGACATTTATCCGTTCATTTGAGAGAGCGGAGCGGGTAAACCGGGCCATGATGGCACGGGGGTATTCCTCCGGAGCATACAGGTCATATACCCCCATTCCGGCTCCCACCTACCGGGAGTTTCTGATCCTCGCAGCTGGCGCTGGTATCATCATCCTGGCAGCAGCGGCCTTTTTCGAGAGTGGAGGAGTTATCTGATGATAGTCAGAAGAGATGCAGATTCAACGCACTGTTTTCCCATAGATCCTGAGAAGGAGATCATTCACGTCGATTGTGCAAGCCATGTCTATCCTGACGGCAGCTCCGGTATCCACAACATGTGTTTTTCCGTGCAAAAGGGCGAGATTGTTGCCTTGTGCGGTCCGAACGGGTCGGGAAAATCCACCCTTATTGAACATCTCAACGGCCTGCTCATCCCGACGCAGGGATCCATCAGGATGAACGGAAACCCGGTTACCGGCCCGGACCAGTCCAGCCTCTGGAAAGAAGTCGGAGTGGTATTCCAGCGAACCGAAGACCAGCTCTTTGCCCCGACGGTTCTTGACGATGTGATGTTCGGCCCCCTGAACCTGGGGATGAGTCCGGAGGAAGCAGAAGCAGTTGCCCGTGAGGCATTGCGGGTCGTTCAGGCTGAAGACCTGGTTTTCAAACTTCCCAATTACCTGAGCGGCGGTCAGAAACGGCTCGTCTCCATCGCCGGGATCGTGGCGATTAAACCCCGTGTCATCGCTCTTGATGAACCGACCTCGGATCTCGATCCCCTTCATTCCCGCCTAATCGAGGAGGTGATCGTCAGCCTGAAGACCAGGCAGGGGATCAGTGTCGTTCTTGCAACCCATGACCTGGACCTTGCCATGCGGATTGCTGACCGGGTATGCCTCATCAGAAACGGCTCCGTCTTTGCAGAAGGCAGGCCTGATGAGGTTTTTTATGACTCCGGCCTCATCGAAGAAGCGGGCCTCCTCCTTCCCGAGGTGGTCAGCATCTACCTCTCGTACTGCAGCCAGCGGGGAATCTGCGCAACGGACCGCCCGCTCACCCAGCAAGCCCTGGTATCATCCCTGATGAACGGGTCAGAGACCGGAGAATAAATTAGCTACAGGCTAATTTTTCGGATATCTTTTTTTCTTCCCTGATGAAACAGCATGAGGAACAGATTACCCGGAGAGCAGGTAGAACCATGGCACACATACATCTTGAAGACGGATCGTTCACCCTTGCCTGGGTGATCCTCTGGTGGCTCATCGCCCTTGTCCTGGTCTGGGCAGCCCTTATCCTGCTCAAATCAAAGCACAACCCCGATAACCGGACGATCACCATCGCTGCGTTCATCACCACCGCAGCCTTTGCCGTTTTCCAGATATCGGTCCCGGTATTTGGCGGAGTCCACCTGAACTTGACGCCTCTCATCGGGATCCTTGCCGGCCCGTATCTCGGCTCGCTCATCGTCCTGGTGGTCAATATCTTCTCCGCAGCCATCGGCCATGGAGGATGGGGACTGGTCGGTGCAAACGTGATCATCAACATCATTGAGGTGGCCGTCGCCTGCGCTGTCTTTGCCGGGATGAAAAAACTGACCCGCAGTTCCTTCTCCCAGGCCGGGGTAGCGACCTTTGCCGGGCTTGCCGCGGGAAATGTAGCGATGATCGCGATCATTCTCATATCAGGTATCCAGGGAATACACCAGAGTATGGAGAGTATCCTCACCGGCCTGCTGTTGATTGCAGGAGTCAACATGGGCGTTGCGGTGATTGAGGCGATCATCACCGGGCTGATCATTGAATACCTCGCCCGGGTCAGACCCGACATGCTCAGGAGACGGACATGAATCTGCGGGAGTCCGGCTATCCTGGAATCATCCTCTTTGCGTTTGTCCTCGTGGTGATGATCCTCATATCTCTTGTTGCTGTCGTGATGTCAGGAAACGTGGAATCTGAGGATCGGTTCTCCTCGGCTCTCGGAATGGGTCACGCGGAAGAAGGAGATCATGTTGATGGGCATCATCACGGAGAGGGGCAGGGTTTTTTCGGATTTGCCATTGAAGGAAACCTCATCGGATACCTGGCGATCATCACGGCACTGCTGCTGGTATCTGCCTGGCTCCTCTGGAGAGGAGACCGGGAAGGGACACAGTAACCGGGAACCAGCCTCTTTTGTGCTCCATCCCTTCGGGTAAGCGGTACCATCAGGGTTCCAATTCGGGAGCCGTAGGGATCCTTTTTGATGATGAGAACTAATAATAAGAGATTTCATCAGAGCCAGGTCTCCCGGTGACCACGTCTCCGGGGACCGGTCTGACTGATGATGCCATATCACATATAAGGGAAGTCAGGAACGTTTGAACAAAGTCTGGTTATCAATTGGAATCGCCGCTTTTTTTGAAGTCTGCTGGGTCATCGGACTGAAGCATGCGGATAGTGCACTGGAATGGGGAGGGACCATTATTGCCATCATCATCAGTTTCTCCCTGATGATCATGGCCGGACGCTATATCGAGGTAGGGACCGTATATGCCGTCTTTGTCGGACTCGGAACGATGGGAACCGTCCTCTCTGACATCATCTTCTTTCACGCTCCGGTGATTGCAGAAAAGATCGCCCTGATTGGACTATTACTTGCCGGAATTATAAGCCTGAAACTGCTGAACAATATAAAGGAGCATGATGGACGCTGATATCGGCTGGTTGTTCCTGGTCCTGGCCGGACTCTTTGAGATGGCCGGAGTTGCCATGATCAATAAACTCCACATTGATCGGAATGCGAAGGCGTTCTCCCTGATGATTCTCGGGTTTGGCCTCAGCTTTACTTTTCTCTCCCTTGCGATGAGAACGTTGCCCATGGGGACCGCGTATGCCGTATGGACAGGGATCGGTGCGTGTGGAGGCGCTGTACTGGGTATGGCTGTCTATGGGGAATCGAGAAATGCTTCCAGAATCCTCTCCATCGCCGTTGTCCTCACCGCTGTCATCGGGCTGAAGATGATGGGATGAG